>JAKQBV010000541.1 GCA_029573925.1 bacterium | reverse complement strand
AAATACGAGTTGACGTTCACCCGGTCTGACGGGTCGCCTCTGCATTCGCTCGTGTCGGCCAATCCTCTTTTCGACGCTCAAGGCGGTTTCTCCGGAAGCTTCGCGGTCATCACCGATATAACCGAGCGAAGAAGAGCAGAGGAACAACTGCTCTGCCATCACGAAAGGCTTGAGGAGACGGTGAAGGAACGCACGGCGGAATTCAGCGAAGTAATAGAGGAGTTGAGGAAGGAAATATCGAACCGGCGGCGCATGGAGGAAGAACTGAGGGATTCGAGAGACCGTCTGAAGACGACTCTTGAGGCAATGCCGGACATATTGTTTGAGGTTAATCTCGACGGGCGCATAGTCGGCTACCACGTTTCTAGCGCGGACAGGCTTTATGCTTCGCCGGAGGTTTTTCTCGGAAAAAAGGCGTCCGATGTGCTTCCTCCGGACGCGGCTGAGGTTTTGATTACGGCGATAAACAAGACTTTTGAGACCGGGGAAAAATCGACGGCCACGTATTCTTTGCCGTATCCTGACGGGGAAATGTTTTTCGAGGCGATACACTCGCTGAAAGGCGATCTGGATGCCCCGAACAGGACGGTCATATCGGTCGTGCGCGATATCACTCAGCGACGCCGCGCCGAGCAGTCGCTCAGAGAATCGGAACTCAGATACAGACTCACGATGGACTCGATGGCCGACGCGATTCATGTGATAGACAGAAACTTCAACATCGTGCTTTTCAACAGGACAATGAAGGAATGGAACTCCCGGAGCGGTTTACCCACGGATTTGACGGGACGGAATATTTTCGATGTTTACATTTTCCTTGACGATTCCGTACGGGAGGAATACGAGTCGGTTTTCGCCAGCGGAAACATGATGCTGTCCGAAGAGATAAATGAAATCGGCGGGGAAACTATAATAACAGAGACCAGAAAGATACCCATATTTGAAAAAGACGCCGTTGCCAGAGTTGTGACGGTGATGAGAGACGTGACGACGCGGCGGCGCGCGGAAGAGGCTTTGCGATATAATTTCGACTTCCAGAGCGTCGTGATGGACATATCGGCCGGTTTCGTGGGCATCGGAGCGGACGATTTGGACTCCGCCTTGAACGACGCGCTTAGGAAGCTCGGCGAATTTCTTCAGGTTGATCGCAGTTACTTGTTCCGTGTTTCAGAAGAAGGATTGTTTGTCGACAACACACATGAATGGTGCGCGGAGGGAATCAGTTCCGAGATTGAGAACAGCAAGAATATTCCTCTCGACAGCATGATGTGGCTCAAGCCGAAGTTTATCAGAGGGGAAACGATAGCGATTGACGATGTGGCAGCGCTTCCCGTAGAAGCTTCTGTCGAGAAGAGCATTTTTGACGCTCAGCAAATCAAGTCTTTGATCATATTTCCGCTCTATTCAAACGAAAAGCTTTCCGGGTTTATGGGGCTTGATTCCGTCAAGACGAAGAGAAGATGGAAGAGGGATCACAGCGCGTTGCTATCGGTTGTGGCGGAGATATTCGCCAACGCTCTGATGAGGCACGATGCAGAGACTGCTCTAAAGCGGAGCGAACAAAGGCTTGACGCGATTGTAAGCAACACGCCGAATATCGCCGTCGAGGGATACGATGTCGAGGGCAGGGTCATTTATTGGAACAAAGCGGCTGAAGCGGTATTCGGATGGTCGGCCGAGGAGATGATTGGCAGGACGCTTGACGGCGCGACGCTTGACTCGGATACCACTGTCGAGTTTCATCAACTTTTAAGAGAGATGAATGAAAACAATCAGCCGACAGGCCCTTCCGAATGGACATGCCGGAGAAAAGACGGCTCGCGGGTTGTAGTGTACTCGACCATATTTCCGATAGATGTCGGAGACGGCGAAAAAGAATTTATTTGTATGGATGTAAATATTACCGGGTTGAAAGAAGCCGAAGAGGCGCTCCGGGAGAGCGAGGAGAGATACCGCACGCTTGCCGAAGCGGCGGAAGACTTCATTTTTATAGTTGACCGGGACGATATTGTAAGATACACGAACAGTTTTGCCGCGCGGCAACTCGGCATGACTCCGGAACAGACGATAGGCGTCACAAGAGCGAAACTGTTCGGCTCTCATGACTCCGACAGGCAGAAAAAGAGCCTCGACAAAGTCTTTGAATCAGGGGAGTCGTTCTATATCGAAACCGTCACGCAGTTCCCCGACCGGGAGTTCTGGCTGGGTTCGAGGCTTGTCCCCATCAAAGCTCCCGACGGAAGCGTGTCATCCGTGCTGGGCATATCTCGCGACATCACGGACAGGAAGAGGATCGAACAGGAAAAGATCAACTTCCTGAGTTCGATTTCGCACGAACTGAGGACGCCGCTGTCGTTGATACTCGGATACAGCGAAATGCTGCTCAAGGAGGAGCTGCCTCACGCCGCGAAAAAGAAGATAAAGACAATAAACGAAAGAGGCCGCCAGCAGCTCAAGCTGGTTGAGGAACTTATAACTCTGGACGCGTTTGAGAGCGGGACGACGACATACGAGATGGCTGAAATAAACATATATAATTTCCTTGAGTCGCGGCTCAATGAGACCCGATTGATGATAGAGAGCATCGTTCGGCGCAGGTTCAGGACGACGGAATACCATTTTAACAAGGAGATTTCCGAAACGCTCAAAGGAGTCGTGGTGAAATGCGACGAAGGAAGGATACGGCAGGCGCTGGATAATCTGATAGAGAACGCGGTCAAGTATTCGACGGCGGAGCGGCTGGCGTTTGCGGTGTCGGCGGCGCGCGAGGGCGATTTCGTGACAATATCAGTGAAAGACTCCGGCATCGGCATCGCCCCGGCGGATCAGAAGAATATATTCAAGCCTTTCTTCCAAGTCAGGAAAGGCTCGCATCCGGTATCGGACGGAGTGGGCAAGGGACTCAGCATAGTCAAGGAGTTCGTTGAGGCGCACGGAGGACGAATCAAAGTGGAATCAGCTCCCGGCGAAGGCTCGACGTTCTCATTCACGCTCCCGGTATTGAAGACTGTGGAGCATGTCGAGGCGCGCAGGGTGAGCAGGATTCTGGTTGTGGACGATGACGGCGACCTGTTGGACTTGGTGAAGACGATGCTGCTTTCCGAAGGATTCGACGTTGCGGTGGCGTCGAATGAAACAGAGTTGTTCGAGGAGATGGCGGCTTTTGATCCGCAACTTGTGATGCTGGACGTGCAGTTGCCGGGGCTAAGCGGCGCGGAACTTTGCGAAAAGATCAAGCGCGGCCCGGCTCCGGCTCCCATGGTGTTCCTGTTCAGCGCGATGCCGCGCGCCCGGATCGAGGCCCTCGCCCGCGAGATCGGAGCGGACGGCGCGGTTTCGAAACCCATCAACATCGACTCATTCATTGAAACCCTAGAAAAACTCAATCAGTGACGCGCCGCGCCCGGGCGTCATCGTTTGACACATAAATATCGAGCCCCTACACTATTTGGCATGATTGCGATTGTGGACTACGGAATGGGCAATTTGCGGAGCGTGCAGAAGGCGTTCGAGCGGGTGGGGGCGGACGCGCGCGTGACCACCTCCGCCACGGATGTCCGGGACGCTTCAGGCGTGGTTCTGCCGGGCGTCGGCGCGTTCGCGGCGGCGATAAAAAACTTGGAATCACAAGGGCTTGCGGGGCTAATCGTCTCTGAAATCAAATCCGGCAAGCCGTTCTTGGGGATATGCCTCGGACTTCAGATGCTTTTCGACTACAGCGAAGAAGGAGAGCGCATCCCCGGCCTCGGCGTTTTTCCGGGCAAGGTCACTCGCTTCAGAGGCGATCTCAAGGTTCCGCACATGGGTTGGAACCAGCTTGAGTTCAGGAACAGAGGGCCGGTCGCCGATGGAATTCCGGACGGCTCTTTTTTCTATTTCGTGCACTCGTTTCTGGTGGAGCCGGAGGATCCGTCGCTGGCGATGACCGTCACGGACTACGGCGGCGAATTCGTTTCGTCGATAACGCGCGACAATGTGACCGCCGTGCAGTTCCACCCTGAGAAAAGCCAGAGGATGGGGATGAAGCTGCTTGAGAATTTCGGGAGGATGGCGAAGGGATGAATTTATACCCGGCGATAGATTTGATGGATGGCAAATGCGTGAGGCTGACGCAGGGCAAGAGGGAACTTTGCACTGTTTATTCGGAGCGGCCGGAGCAGATGGCCATAAGATGGGCGCGGGAGGGGACGAAGTGGCTGCATGTGATTGACCTCGACGCGGCGCTCGACCAGAAATGTTTTTCCAATTTGAACGCCGCAAAGGCGATATTCGGGGCGTCGCCGGGAATCAGGACGCAAGTGGGCGGAGGCGTCCGTTCGGCGGCGGATGTCAGGCGCTGGCTGGACGAGGGCGCTTCCCGCGTCATAGTCGGCACGTCCGTTCTCGAATCGCGGGATTTTGCCAAGGGGCTTTTCTCCGAGTTCGGCGCCGCGGTAGCGGTGTCCATCGACTCGAAGGGCGGCAAAGTCGCTCTCCGGGGCTGGACGGACGAATCTGAAATTGAAACGATAGAGGCATGTCTTAGGATGCGGGACGACGGCGCTAAACTCATTATACTCACCGATATTGTGCGGGACGGGATGCTGACGGAACCTAATTTTGACATGATGTCGCAGGCGGCGGACGCCCTTGAGATTCCGGTGGTGTGCGCGGGCGGGGTGTCCCGCGTGGAGCATGTCGAGAGGCTGGCGGCTCTCGGGAGGCAGAACATGGACGGGGCGGTGATCGGGCGCGCGCTTTACACCGGCGACTTTGATCTGAAAGCGGCCGTCGAAAGATTCCCGCAGTAGGCGGCGCGGAGGGGCGTTTTGCTTGCCAAAAGGATAATTCCCTGCTTGG
>JAKQBV010000527.1 GCA_029573925.1 bacterium | reverse complement strand
CAGAAATTCATCGTGTCCAGTATCGTGAATTCCAGCGAACCGCACTGGTCCAGAACTTTGTTCTGAAGTCCCGGCTCGATATTCGCCAGAAAAAGATATTTTGTTTTTTTATAATCATCCGGCAACTTGGGGTCAAACCTCTCCAGAGCGTTAAGCTCGGTGAAGAGAGTGGTTCTCACGTTGACGTCGGTCTCGTAGCGTCCGCCCCATCTGAAAGTGCCGCCGGGCGCGCGCTCAACCCCGGATGTGTCTATTCCGCGAGACCTCAGAGTCGCCAGATGCTCATCAGGGAAGTCCTCTCCCACCACACCCACAAGCCCCGGACGGGCGAAAAAACTCGCCGCGCATCCTGCGTACGATCCGGAGCCGCCCAAAGCGTCCTTCACATTCCCGAAGGGCGTCTCCACTGTGTCCAGAGCCATTGTTCCTACTATCGCTAAATCCATGAGCCTCTCTATCTATAGTATTTTAATCTAATATAGCATCCGACAATTTGCAACAGTTTTTACCAAAAGTGATTTCAGGCCATAAATCGACGCTTCCGCCGGTCGCGGCTAGTATCCTAAAAAGCGCCTTGATTTCGCCGATATTTGGAGAAAAACATTCTTTGTGTTTTGTTGAGCGTTTGCGCGCCCGCCACTGCGCCTGCAACATTTGTTGCGCCCGCATGAAAAACCATGCGCTACGACAGCGCGGATTATGTCTGTTTTGTTTTCTTGAATAGTTTCCTCGGTTGCCCTCGGCGCGCTTGTGCGGCGCGGGATTGCCTTCATCGTCGATTTTCGCGCGGTTCCCAACTCCGCCCCTTTGCTTGTTTGGCCCCGCGCGGTTACAATGTGTCAATAACCGGAGGTGGCCGATGAACGCAAAAAAGCGCATGGCATTGTCGGCTCTGGCGCTGGCATTGCTTCTGACCGCCGGGGCGGTCGCGCCGGGTTGCAGCGGAGGCGCGAAACAGCAGGCTCAAGCGCCCGCGCGATCGGAGTCCGAGCGCAATTCCGGCGATTACGACAAAGACGCGGACGACAGGAAACCTAAAGAGGTCGTCGGCCGCGCGGTGTATTCGGTGCGCGCCGAAGAAGTGGAAGGAATGGTCTCCAGAGGCGCAGTGATAATAGACATCAGAGACCCGGACGATATCTGGAGCGGCGCGCCTCTTATTCCTGACTCGATAAACATTCCCGACTACGAGCTTGACGAGGCTCTTTCCGACATGGACCCGAACGCGGATTATATAATAGTGTCGGAAAAGGGGCAGGAAAGCATCGAGTCCGCAGCCAGAATGAGAAAAGCGGGCTTCAACTACGTGTTCAATCTTAAAGGCGGAGCCGTCGCATACTGGGACCTGCATCCGGCCAACGCCGGAGAAGACGCGGAAGATTCCGTAAGGCGCTCGATGCCCGACCCATCCATGAAAAGAAAGTTTTAGGGACGGCGAGCGCCGCAAAAAAAAACAAACGGGGGAGCAATGGCCGACAACTCGCGCAAACAGTTAATAATGATAGATATCGACGGGATTCATCCCGACGTGTTGTACGAAGCTCTCGACGATAAGACGACCAACACATCAAGAATCACCGGAACAGGGCTGAGGGCGGAAACCGCGTCCGCCGTATTCCCCGCAGTCACCCTCTCCTGCCAGCCCTCGATGTTCACGGGCGTGTTCCCCGGCAGGCACGGCATAATAGGCAACAGTTGGTTCGACCGCCACAGCGACCCGCCGATGTACAGGAGATACACGACGGCGGCCACCGCAGCCGGGGTGTACGGATTCGGCCTTGTCGGATGGCCCACCATCATTCTTCCCCAGAGGCCGCAACTCCAATACGCGAACAACGATATGGCCTCAGACGTCAAGACGGTCTATCAGTTCGCCGCCGCCGCCGGGTTGGACTCGTGGCAGGTCTTCAACCAGATAAGCCGGGGCGTGGGCAAATGGATAAAACCAACCCGGCCGGAGATGATTCTTTTCGCTTTGTGCCACGAGGAGCTTGTCCACAACAAACATTGGGACAAGGCGACTTTTAAGCATCTATTTCGGGAAATGCGCAAGAACCCGCTGCCCGACCTGACGGTGTTCTATATATCCGGCCACGACAACAGCAGCCACGAACACGGCCCGGACACTCAGAAAGACTACTACCGCGAGATAGTGGACCCGCTTTTCGGGCTGTTCATCGCCGAGCTTGAAAAAATCCGGCCGCTCGAAGAATTTCATTTCCTGCTTGCCGCCGACCACTGCCAAGCCAAGACCGTGCGAGAAAAGACCCACATCGTGACCAACGAAATGCTGGCGGAAGTTATGAAAGGGATTCCCGGAGGCGGGTTCGCCCTCTACGACAAGAAAACGGTGCGCGACACGGACACGGCGGTAATATGCACGGAGGCGTTTACCGCGCAGGTTCATGTTAAGAACAGGCAAACAGGGCGATGGGCGGACGAGCCGGACTTCGAGCGCGACACGCTCCCCGCCGCCGCCGCTTTCGAAAAACTCAAAACCGGAGAAATGCCATTCGTCGACATCGTGCTCGTCAGGCCGCGTTTCGGCGCGGACTACGAAGTTTTCTCCGGCGGCTCGCTCGTCTCCCTCGAAGATTTCTTCTCCGGCAAGGAGTCGGAGTATCCGGACGCCGTCCGCAGGCTGAAAGGCGTAAACTGCTCCCGTTGCGGAGACATGATGGTTCTTCTCGACTGCAGGAAAGGTTATTACTTCGGGGACAAACCGAAGGCCGGAGAGCATGGCGGGCTTCATATCTTGGACTCCGCGGTTCCGTTCGTCGTCTCCGGCCCCGGCATACCGAACTCCACTGTCCGCGGCGCGAGCATTGTGGACATCGTTCCGACAATCGGAAAAATCATGGGGTTCGAGACTCCCGGCGTGGACGGAAAATCTCTGTTGTGACGGCGAGCGGCGAGGACGCCGACTAAGAAAGGACTCGACTTGCATGTCTGAAATCAAACACGGAAAAACAGCCGCCGCGTTGGCCGTTTTCGCTCTGGCCGTCCTGTTGAGCGTCCCACCAGCCGCGCAGACTAAGCCGGCCTCCGTAGATTCCGACCCCGACGCGGTCATTCTTATCCCCTCCCAGTTGAAACACAGGCACATACTGTTTTTAAAAGATATCCCCCTGCCCTCCGCCACAGCGCTTGAGTTCAACCCGTCTCCGCCCACTCCCAAGAAACCCGCCATCCTCGGCGCGACATTCGCTCACGTGTCCGCTATCCCGCTAAAGATGGATTCCGCGAACGTGTTTCACAGCGCGGACGGCGGCAAGACTTGGGGAGTGTCCGAGTTGGCCGCCGCGCCGGAGAGGGGGCGGATGATCGCGTCCCTGCCCGGCAGGTCTGCGGGCGCAAAAGTCTTAACAGCGCTCCGGGCGCGAAACGAAAAGGGCGGAACGCTGGCCGACCTAGCATGCGTCCAATCCTCTTGGCCGCCAGCCGCCGCTTACTTCAAACAGGATTGCGACGAGTTTGCTAAAAAGCCTTTCTCCGAATGCCTCGCCGACAGGCGGCCCAAAGGCTGCATGTTCGCTCTCGGAGAAGAGGAGCCGCCGGTGGACGACCCGCCTTCGAGGGCTGGCGAGGACTTCGACATCCTCGACTTCCGAATGGGCTATGACGCCGAATGGCTATATTTCGACATAAATGTGCAAGGAACAATCTCGCCCGGAAGCCTGACCCCCATCGCGCTCAATCAATACGCGGTGACAGTGATGAACCCGGCGTCCGCCGCGCCCGACCCCGAACAAGGGTTGCCGCTGGACGGCGCGCTCGTCCGCCTGCTGCCTCTTGGTTATTCGGTTTCAGGCATAGCACAGCCCTGCGCGGTCATTATCAACCGGGACGGCGTCCCTACTGTGGATGTCTCTTCGGTGGTCTGCGAAATCAGGGATTCTCACGCTCTATTTAAAATAAAAAGGAAACTGTGGCCGGGCAAACAGCCGCTGACCGAGTTCATCGTATTCGCCCACACCGGAGTGTTGAGGAACAAGCAGTTGGACCACTATAGTTTCGTTGACGCCACCGGGCTGACCCGCGCGCGGCTATCCGCCTCGTCTTACACTGTCTCAAAATAAACCGCCGGGAACCGAGGAAACATCATGGGAAAGAGCGAAAAAAACAAATCCGACCTCATACTGTCGATAGACGCCGGAACGCAGTCCATCCGCGCGGCGCTCATCGACCTCGACGGCAATATAAGAGACATCGCGAAGACGCAGATGCGAATGAGCGACTCGCCACAGCCCGGATGGGCCGAGCAGGACCCGGAATACTTCTGGGATATCCTTTGCGCCGCCTGCGCCGAGTTGTTCGCGAAGACGGCGGAGAGCAAGAGCGCCATCCGGGGCGTGGCGGTGACAACTCAGCGGAACACAGTCATAGACGTCGACAAGAACGGCTCTCCTCTGCGCCCGGCCATCGTCTGGCTCGACGAACGCAAAGCGGACTCCCGCGCCGCTCTCCCCGCCGCGCTCCGCCTCCCTCTCAAAATCCTCGGCCTCCACACTCTTATCGACGGGGCTATAAAAGACTGCGAATCAAAATGGATTCGACAGAATCAACCGGAAATCTGGGAGCGCGTCCATAAACATATCTACCTGTCCGGATGGTTCAACCTCAAATTGACTGGCGAGTTCTCCGACTCAAGCGGCAGCATCGTCGGCTACACGCCGTTCAGCGTCAAAAAAGGAGCTTGGGCAGGAAAGTTCGACCCGAAATCGCTTCTTTTTCCCATCGAACGTGAAAAACTCCCGGACCTTGTGGAGCCGACAGGGCTGCTAGGCCACGTGACCCGCAAAGCTTCAGAAGAAACCGGAATCCCCGCCGGGCTTCCGGTCATCGCCGCGGCAAACGACAAGGCGTGCGAAATCCTCGGAGCCGGGTGCGTCTCTCCGGAAAACGCCTGCGTCAGCTTCGGAACCATATCAACAATAAACACGATGAACGACAAATATGTGGAGTTGAAGCCGTTATGGCCGCCGTATCCGTCCGCTGTCCCCGGTAAATATTACACCGAGGTGGCGGTGCAGCGCGGCGCATGGATGATAACTTGGTTCAAAGAGGAGTTCGGACTTCAGGAACGCCTCGAAGCCGGCGAAAAAGGCGTCTCTCCGGAGCAGCTTCTCGACGATCTGGTAAAGGACATCCCGCCGGGATCGATGGGGCTGACGCTTCAGCCGTACTGGACTCCGACGCCCGACAAGGACCGAAGCGCGCGCGGCTCCGTTATCGGTTTCTGCGATTTCCATAAACGCGCCCACCTTTACCGCGCCATACTTGAAGGACTTGTGTTCGCGCTGAAAGAAGGCGCTCAACTCACAGAGAAAAAGAACAAAATCCCAATAACAGGGTTGCGCGTGTCCGGCGGCGGCTCTCAAAGCTCTTCGGTCATGCAGATATGCGCGGATGTCTTCGGGATGCCCGCGCAGA
>JAKQBV010000517.1 GCA_029573925.1 bacterium | reverse complement strand
CATATGCCGGGTAGCGATTTGCGAATAATTGTAGACAAAAAAAATTGGGACTTCCGTCTTCGACTTTTGCGGGTGGCTGCTGAATCCTTGTTTTCATCCGTGAGGTTTAGGCGGACATCCGTGTCCTGTTCAGCTCCGCTCCGGTCTTTCCTGAAATCCCACTGGAACAGAGTTATCGCACAAAGATATGATCGGCAAAATCGTGTGAAACTTTAGCGGATGGCAAAAAAATTCATCGCGGGCCGCCTCGGAGCGCGTTCCGTCTTAGCGCTCTGGAGGGAAAACACCGCGCGCGCGGCTAGGGAATGTTTACAAACGCCGCGTCCGCTGTTAGAATGTGATGTCGATAATCGATAGAAAAGGCGGAGGTAAAGAAAATGTTAGAAGGTATATTGCCCGTAATAGTAATAGTGGCGCTGGCGCTGTTCGCGTCCGTGAAGATTCTGCCCGAATACGAGAGAGCCGTCATCTTCCGGCTCGGTCGCTTGAGCAAGGCTCTCATTGGCGGGAACGGCCCCGGACTGATTGTCATCATACCCGGCGTCGACCGCGCGGTAAGAGTGGACATGAGAGTCATCACAATGGACGTCCCGACTCAGGAAGTTATCACCAAAGACAACGTCCCGGTGAAAGTGAACGCAGTCATTTATTTCAGAGTCGTCGATCCGCAAAACGCCATCGTGGACGTGGAAAACTTCATTGCTGCGACATCCCAGATTTCCCAGACCACTCTCCGCAGCGTGCTGGGCGAAAGCGAAATGGACGAACTGTTGTCCCAGAGAGAAAAAATCAACCTCAAACTGCAGGAGATAATCGACAAACACACCGACCCGTGGGGCATTAAGGTTTCCACAGTCGAGGTGAAAGACGTCGAGCTGCCGCAGGAAATGAAACGCGCTATGGCCAAACAGGCTGAAGCGGAACGCGAACGCCGCGCGAAAATCATCAGCGCGGAAGGCGAATTCCAAGCTTCCCAGAAACTGGCCGACGCCGCCAAAGTCATGTCTGCGGACCCGATAGCCATTCAGCTCAGATATCTCCAGACTCTCACCGAGGTGGCCACAGAGAACAACTCGACCACTCTCTTCCCGATACCGATAGATTTGCTGGCCCCATTCCTTAAGAAGGGCGACAAATCCTGACCGGGCTTTGTTCTTAACCGGCCCTCCGGTTGATTCACTTTCTAAATCGATTCCATCGACCATCCGTCCATATCCGGGCGGATGGTTTTGCGTTGCTCCACCGAAATCTTTCCTCATGTCAGAGCCATCCACATTTTTCTCTTTTCGCCTGTGTTTATTGTCTTGTCCAAAATCTCAGGGAGACAGCGCATTATATCCTTTATGATGCTTAGTTATCCTCGCGGATACCTGTTGTGTTTATCCCCCGCCGGCGCTATGATAGTATAACTGCGCAGAAAAGCCCGCTGTTTCGGGTTGTTTTGCGCTCGGGACGGTGAGCGCTATGCGGATAGACGAAAACGAGGTTTACACCACAAAAGAGGTTGCCGAGTTGTTGAAGGTCAGTCTTCCGACGATAAAAAGGATGCTGGCTGACGGCAGGTTGCCGTCCACTCGAATCGGCAGGCAACACAGGTTTCTGGGCAAAGACATTCTGGGGATATTGACATCGCAAAGCGATCTCAGGCCCGCCGCCAAGAGCGAAGAGATAGAGCCGGCGGTTGAAGCGCGCGCGGAAGAGTCGATGCCGGAGGAAGCTCCCGCTTATTTAAGAGAGACGCCCGCGCCCGCAGTGGAGTTCGAGCCGCGGCGCCCTTCGGTCTTTGCGCCCCCATCTCAACAGCCCGCCCCGGCGGACAAACAACGCTCTTTCATGCTCGGCAAAAAGCTCAGAGACGACGTGTATTCCAACAGCGGCGAGCTTCTATTCGCGCGCGGCGCTATTGTCACGGATCAGGTAATCGCCGAGGCCGGCAAACACAAGAAACTCGTGGAAGTTATGAGCAATCTGGAATAAGACAAGGAACGACATAAAGCAAGGACAGGATAAATGAGCGTTTCGATATCGCGCAGCGGAGTGGAAATCGACGGGAAGGTTATGCCTCTGATATCCGGCGAGGCGCACTACTGGCGGCATGAGCGGAAAGACTGGGCTGCCGTTCTGGACGGCGTGGTCGAGATGGGCTTCAAGTTCATCTGCACATATATCCCGTGGAGCGTCCACGAAATTGAGAAAGGCCGTTTCGATTTCGGCGACGCCGACCCCCGCAAGGATATCGGCGCGTTTGTGGACATGGCGGGCGAGCGCGGCCTTTTCGTCCTTGTCAGGCCGGGCCCTCACATCAACTCCGAGTTGACTTTTTTCGGATATCCGGAGCGGATTCTGAGGCGGGAAGAGTTGCTGATGCGCACATCGTCGGACACTCCGGCGATTGTCCCCTCCCCTCCCCGGTTCTTCCCGGCTCCGTCTTACGCGTCCGAAGACTTCTACACCGAGGTTGCCACATATTTTGACGCTCTAAGGCCGATACTGGAACCGAGGGTTTATCCGGGCGGCCCGATAGTCGGCGTTCAGGCGGATAACGAGATGTCATTTTTCTTTCGGACATCGCCGTTTGATGTGGATTACTCGGCTCCGGCGATTGGGCTTTACAGAAGGTTTCTGAGAGACAAATACGAGGGGGAAATTGACGCTCTGAACCGGGCGCACCGCTCGAACCATAAGGATTTCGACCGCGTCATGCCTCCCAGAAGATATGAACGTTGCGAGATGTCAGCTCTGCCGTGGCACTTCGACTGGTGCGCTTTCAAAGAGTTCTACCTCTATTATGGAATCAAGCGCATCGCCGACATGCTGAGAGCGCGCGGGCTGTCGGAAGCGTTCTTTTTCCACAACTATCCGAGCGGACAGTCGTCAACGCCGTTTCACATACCGATGACGGAGACAGCGGTTGACGTTGCCGGAGTGGACTTGTACAAGTCGAGGAAAGACTACGCGGCGATAAGAGACGCGGCTAGGCTTGCCGCAGGGACAAGCAGGCTGCCGTTCTCGCCTGAGTTCGGCTCCGGGATATGGCCATGGTGGAAACCGCTCTTTTTGAAGGATCAGGAGTTCGCGACGCGAGCCGCTCTGATGAACGGTTTGAAGGCGATCAATTTTTACATGATTGCCGATCGGGACAGGTGGTACGGAGCGCCGTTGGCGCGGGACGGTTCTTCGAGACCGTCTCATTTTCGCTTCTACACCAATCTGAACAGATTCATCCGCGACACCCGGTTCAACGAATTTGAGACGCGCAACGATGTGCTGCTGCTCTCAGTGCGAGAGTACGAAAGGTTCGAGCAGATAGTGTCGCTGACGCATCCGTTGGAAGCCGGGCTGCTGGAAAGCATGCCGAGGGACTGGCTGACTGACCCGAAGCCGCCGGAGGGCATGAGAGAACCTGTGGGGATGCTTTACAGGCGGCAGTGGCGCGCGATGATGATGGGCTTCACTCAGGCTGGATTCCCGCCCGCTCTAGCGGATTCTTCGGTTGACCTTTCCGTTCTGGACAGGTTCCCGGTTGTGGCCGCGCCTTCGTTCGAGTTCATGAGCATGGCCCTTCAGCGCAACCTCCTCGTTTACGCTCTCAAAGGCGGCGTGCTTGTCCTCGGCCCGAGAATCCCCGTGTTCGACGAGAAGATGCGCCGCGACACCAAGTTCACCTCGCACATGCACGAGCCTGTGGGATACCGCGACCGGATGCAGGTCGGCGGCATGATTTTCGAGCGCGTCGATTTGTTCAACCCAAAGCGGCCGTTCCTGTCCGAAGGGCAGGATGTGTGCGCGTACATTAGCCCGACGGAAAAAGGCTCCATTATCCATCTGGGTTTCATGTTTCAGGACTACACGGGGTATGACAGGTCGCCGGGTCTGGCGGCGATAATGAAGCGGATTGCCGCCGTCGCCGGACTGAAAGCTAGATACGCTTCAAGCGACCCGCTGATAGAGACGGCCTTGCACGAGCGCGGGCCGGACAGGTTGCTTTTCGTCGCCAACCCCACCGGAGAGCCGCGCTCCGCCGCCGTCTCGCTCGGCGACAATGAAACTCTTTCCGACGCGGACACCGGCGAGCTTGCCGCCGGGCCTGCCGCAAAAATCAATCTGTCAGAATATTCCGTGCGGATATTCAACATACACGGCGGCGCCGCCGCGAAAGCTTAGTCCGGGAGGCTGTATTGTTATCGTTAGACGTTCAAATA
>JAKQBV010000505.1 GCA_029573925.1 bacterium | reverse complement strand
TCGAAGAAGCCGCCCGCTTCCTCATCCCAGCAGGCGGTCGCAATAATTTCTCTTAGCCTTGACGCTTGTTCGGCGCGCTTTTCTGCTTCGGCTACGTCTCCGAGTTTGCGGGATATTCCTTCGAACAGCGTAATTTCTTGCAGCGCCAGAGAGTTGAGAGCGATGGATCTGAAATCGTATGTCGGAATTTTTCTGCCGCCGATCGCGGCGCGTAGAGGTTCTAAGAACGGGTCTATGGATATCCAACGGGCGTCGGCATGGCTGTACAACCCGTCTTCCTCTCTTTTATGCAGCGCCATCCAACTGGAAAATTTCTGGAGTCTCTCGCTCATTGCCCGCAAGTCGGATATTGTCGCCGCGCGCGAAAGCTGAAAAACCGCTTCGGTCACGAAAAACACAGCGGGAAACCTGCTTGTCGACATCGGATACACGATAAGAGGAATATTTCCTTCATCCGACTGGTTGTGGAAGAAAGGCCGGACTATTTCTATGGCTAGGTTGAAATCCAATGTGGATATGAGAGATGAAGCCACGCATGTTTCAGTTGCGGAAGCCGCGCTGTGGTCAGCCGAAGATTGCAGCCATCGCTCTTTCAGCAGTTTCATGCCGAACGGCATAGAGATTCTTTTTTCAATCTCGTCGTATGTGGCGTCAAAAAGGTTATTGAGAGCCGATTCCGGCGTTTCTATGTTGAATCTGTCTCTGTCCAGCCATTTGCCGGTGAAGGTTTTTCTCAGCATATTGGCGGCTGACAGCGAAGTGTCATAAACAAAGTTCTTCATAGCATAGATATATTATCTGTTTTGAGTCGATTTGTGAAGAAGCGCCGCGTGTCAATAAATGAACATGGCGTCGCCCAAGCTGTAGAAACGGTAGTCGTTGTCGATAGCGAACTTATAGGCGCTCATTATATTGTCCAGACCCGCGAACGCCGCCACCAGAGCGAGAAGGGACGTTCGCGGCAGATGAAAATTCGTTATCATCGCGTCGATGATCCGGAACTGGGAGCGGTTGTGGATAAAAAGCGAAGTCGCGCCAGAAGAGCCAGATTCAGCGCCGGCAAGCTCTTCTCTCGACATGCCTGCCGCCCATGTCTCCAAACAGCGCACGGCCGTAGTGCCCACCGCTATCACGCGACCGCCTTCTCGCACGGCTTGGGCAGCAAGCCGCGCCGTCTCGTCCGGCACGAAATATATTTCAGTATGGATTTCATGAGCCTCAACTGTGGGCGTCGCGATAGGCTTGAAAGTGTCAAGCCCTATGTGAAGCGTGACAGAGGCGAATCGCGCTCCCGATGCTTTTATGGTTTTAATAAGTTCGGGCGTGAAATGAAGCCCGGCCGTAGGCGCTGCCGCTGATCCCTCGCGTTCGGCATAGACAGTTTGATATCTTTCCGGATCGTCGATTTCATCGTTTATATATGGAGGAAGAGGAACAATTCCGTGTTTGGCGAGAAACGGAAATAGGGGCGGTCGGAGTATCTCCACCAGCGCGAGTCCGGAATCGTTCTTGGAATCAAAACGACAGAAGGGGGCAGGGGGCGAGCCGTGAAAAAGAATTTCACCTTCCCGCAATCTCCGCGCGGGTCTGGCGAGGCATTTCCATAGCGCGCCGGCTTCGTCAGCCTGATTTAGAAAAAGAAGTTCCACGCGTCCGCCTGTTGTTCTGTTAACAAACAGGCGCGCGGGAAACACTCGCGAATCGTTCACCACAAAAAGATCTCCGGGGCGAACATATCCGGTTACTTCGCGAAAGACTCTTTGTTCAAGCTCTCCGGTGTCGCGGCGCAAAACCAGCAGACGCGATTCGTCGCGCCGCAAGGCGGGCTGCTGCGCGATGAGACGCTGCGGGAGTGTGTAGTCGAGAAGCCGGATGTCAGTGGGCAACTGATTTCTCCGAGAGTGGCGGCGGGCGTTTGCCAGACGCCTGCGTCAGCGGCTGCCGTGTCCGCCGGACATATACTCCGCCGCAAGCTTGATATATGATTCGGCGATTCTGATATTGCGGTTGTATTCTTCCTCGGTCACTTCTCGCACAAGTCTGCCGGGCGCGCCGAGAATGAAAGAGCGGGGAGGGAATTCCTTGCCGGGAGGAACCACCGAGCCAGCCGCGATGATCGAGCCTTCCCCTATGACGGAGCCGTCGAGAGCCACGCTTCCCACTCCGACGAGCGTGAAACTGCCGATGACGCACGCGTGCGCGACCGCGTTATGTCCGATTGTCACATAGTCTCCGATTACGCATGGCTGGTTTTCGGACACATGCGCCACCACCCCGTCCTGAAGATTCGCCCCCGAGCCGATGACGACTCTGGCTTGATCCCCTCTGACTACGGCTCCATACCAGACGCTTGAACGCTCGCCCATTGTCACGTCGCCAATGATCCTCGCGGTGTCTGCGGAAAAAACCGATTTCGGGATCTGCGGCGTTTTGTTCTTGTATGAAATAACGCTCAAGAAAGTTTCCCTCTTATTATATCCGCGCCGTTCTTGACTGCGTCAGCGATTTTTGAGCCGTCTTTGCCGCCGGCCTGAGCGAGCAGCTTCGTGCCGCCGCCGCCGCCTTTTACCATTTTTGCGATTTCCTTAACAAGCGCTCCCGCGTCCAGCCCTCTGTCCGCAACATCCTGAGACACCGCTGTTATCAGATTGGCTTTCCCCTCCACGCTTGAGCCTAGCACCGCCGCGAAAGATTTATTTTTCACTTTTATATCGTCGAATATGGCTCTAAGCTCGTCGACGGTCAGCCCTTCAGGAGCAGCCGCGAAGAGGGCGACATCGCCGATCATTTCCGCTGCCGCAAGAGCTTCGCCGGACTTTTCCTTCAAGTCTGATTTGCCGGCCTTCTTGATTTCACGCGCGAGCCGTTCCTTTTCGGCTATAAGAGTTTCTAACGTCTGAGGAACCAATGTGTCCTTAATCTTCAAGAGAGCCGCGGCCTTTTTTAAAGCGTCGAGTTTTTCGTTTATGTGCGCGATAGCCTGTTTGCCCGCCAAAGCCTCGATTCTTCTCATCGAGCCGCCTATAGAGCGTTCCTCGACGATTTTTACAAAACCGATCTGCGCTGTGTTGCCGACATGGGTTCCGCCGCAAAGCTCCTTGCTGAAGCCTTCCACGTCAATCATTCGGACTTCATCTCCGTATTTCTCTCCGAACAGGGCCATCGCGCCCTCTTTCTTCGCAGATTCGATATCCTTGACAGCGGACCTGACGGCCAGCGCCGCAAGAATCCTGTCATTGACGATCTCTTCCACACGCGCAAGCTCTTCGGGAGACACGGCGGCATGGTGGGTAAAGTCGAAGCGCAGCTTGTCCGGGCCGACATACGATCCGGCCTGATGAACGTGCTCTCCTAGGACGCTTCTCAAAGCCGCGTGGAGAAGATGCGTGGCCGTGTGGTGTCTGACTATTGCCGCGCGCCTTTCCGCGTCCACTTTCATCGTCAACTCGTCGCCCTCATTCAGGCTCCCTTCCGCCACCAAGGCCCTGTGCACCACTGTTTTGCCTTCGACCACGAAAGATTCAGTAATGATAAGTCGCGTTCCGGATTCTGAAACAGCCTCTCCGATGTCGCCCACCTGTCCGCCCATTTCTCCATAGAACGGCGTGCGGTTTGTTATGAGCGAAATCTTCTGCCCGGTTTCCGCCTTTTTTGAGGCCGCTCCGTCTATTACTATCGAAACCACTTTAGAATTCATCACGATGTTATCGTAACCGTCGAAAATCCCGGCCTCTTTTCCCTCTACCGCGTCGCGGTAAACCTTTTCGATGTCTTCGGTGAACACCGAGCCGTCCATCTTGCTTCCCTTGCGCGAACGCTCTTTTTGAGACTCCATAGCGTCGTTGAAACCCGCCATGTCTATTCCGTTCAGGCCAAGCTCGCGGGCTATTTTTTCAGCCTCCTCGATGGGCAGCCCGTAGGTGTCGTAAGCCGTGAATATTATCGAACCGTCAGCCAGTCCGGAGCCGGAAGAGAGCCGTTCGCGGTTGTTTATCACGTAAAGCCGCCCCTGTTGAACTGACTCTGCAAACTGTTCCTCTTCCTTGGTCAATATCGTCGAAATGAAACCTGATTTCTCAACTATGTCCGGATACACCGAGCCGAGTATATCTGCGACCACCGGTATCAGTTCGGAGAGGAATGGGCGGTCCAGACCTGATTCCCGGCCATGAGTGGCGGCGCGACGAATCAGTTTTCTAAGAAGATATCCGCGCCCTTCATTGGATGGAAAAACGCCGTCGGCGATGAGGAAACCGGCGCCTCTGACGTGGTCCGCCATCACGCGGAACGGAATCTTCGCATCGGCATATTTTATCCCCGTCATGTCCTCAAGCTTTTGGATTATCGGCATGAACAGGTCCGTCTCGAAATTCGTTTCCGCGCCCTGAAGCACGGAGGCGACCCTTTCCAACCCGGAGCCGGTGTCTATGTTTTTCTTCGGCAGAGGCGTCAGCTTTCCGCCGTCGTGCCGCTCGAACTGCATGAACACAAGGTTCCATATCTCGATGTGTCTAGCGCAGTCGCAGGACGGGTTGCATTCCGGAGAGCCGCATCCTCGATCCGGGCCGAAGTCGTAGAATATTTCCGAGCAGGGGCCGCAGGGGCCGTTGGGGCCGAGCGAGGGAGCGCTGACAGGCCAATAATTGTCTGCCTCTCCGAACCTGTAGAAGCGCTCTTTGGCAATGCCGATTTCGTCAAGCCAGATGCCCGCCGCCTCTTCGTCTTCGTGGTACACGGAAATCTTCAATTTCTCTTTCTGTATCCCGAAAACCTCCGTCAGAAGCTCCCAAGCCCACGTTATCGCCTCGCGCTTGAAGTAGTCTCCGAAAGAAAAATTGCCGAGCATTTCAAAGAACGTGTGATGCCGGGGAGTTCTCCCGACTTCATCAAGGTCCTTTGCGCGCAGACACTTTTGAGATGTCGTAAGCCTAGTACGCGGAGGAGTTTTCAGACCGAGGAAATACGGCTTAAATTGAACCATCCCGGCGGAAGTCGTAAGAAGCGTGGGGTCTTCGGGAACGAGCGACGAACTGGGATGCCGCAGATGACCCTTTTCCTCGAAAAAAGAAAGATATTTTTCCCTGATGTCTGTCGATTTCATCCTTGGCGCACCTCGAAGCGTAAAAGATTGTTTTCATAACCGGGCGCACGCGGCGGGCCCGCGTTCGCGCTCTCACAAAAAAAAACGCCTTCAGTATTCATCCGGCGGAGAAGCGATTCATCGTTAATTTCTGCCGCTAATTGTCGAGAAGCTTTTTCAGCTTTTCGAGCGCGGCCGATTGGAGCCGGGAGACCTGCATCTGCGAGACGTTCATCATTTTTGAGATTTCCGCCTGCGACAGGTTCTCAAAATACCGGTTAAAGATAACAAATTTCTCATCGTCTTTCAATTGTTTCAATCCGGTTTGGAGCGACAGTCTGTCGCTCAACTGGTCTATCTTTTTGTCTATCCCGCCGATCATCTCTATAAGAGGCGAGCCGCCCTCGCCGCCGTCTCCGTCCACTTCCTTGTCCAGCGACACCATCCGGTACGACATCACCGCCTCGCGGGACTCGATTACGTCTTCGACCGAGCACCCTATTTCAGCGGCGACTTCTTCATAAGTCGGCTGGTGGTCGAGTTGCTGGCTCAAACGCTCAATTGTTTGATTAATCGCTATATTCAGGTCTTTTATTCGGCGTGGAACCTTCAGGCTCCATGTTTTGTCTCTGAAGTATCTCTTAATTTCGCCTAAAATCGTTATCGTCGCAAAAGTGTTGAATTCGACTCCCCGGTCGGGGTCGAACCTGTCGACCGCGTTGATAAGTCCGAGATTTGCCACTTGAACAAGGTCTTCCTGTTGATCATGCTTGCCGAATCTGTTGGCAAAAAACTTTGGCATATTTATATGCTGCTCGATTATCCTGTCTCGCAAAGACGAATCTCCGCCCGCTCGAAGCTCCCGGAACATATCGAGCAACGCCTTGGATTTTTCTGGTGTTTGGCTGTCGGGGGTCAAACTGATAAGCCTCAGATCGATGTAATGGTTTTTTTCATTGATATGACTACTCCGCTGTTTTGTTCAGAGCGGACTTCCACATCTTCCATCAATGTTCTAATGAGAAGAAGCCCCAGACTGGCCTCGTCCGAACTAGAGTCCGGCGCGGATGTCGCGTTCTCGTCTCTTATTTCGAAACACAGCTTGTCGTCTTCGACAAAGCAGGATATGTCAAGCCTGCCTTCAGCGCATGCCGGGTCCGTGTCTCTCATCGAGCAGTTGCACGCTTCCGACACGGCCACTTTGATGTCCTCCACCATGTCTACCGGAGCCGGGAACCGCGACACATATCCGGACACAAGCAACCTCACAACCCGCAGGTATTCCGGCCTTCTGGGTATTTTTAGCTCGACAAGCGAATGAGCTTTCGTGTCGATATTCATCTTCTCCCCCTCATTTGGAAAGCCGCGCTATCGCATCCTCGCTGGAACGCGCGATTGCAAAAATATTTATCAGCCCGGTTATCTCGAAGAGTTTGTGAATCCGGTCGGAGCGGAGCACTAGCGCCAGTTCTCCTTTGTTTTCAGACACTCTTCGCTTGATTCCTATCAGAATTCCAAGCCCGGTGCTGTCGATGTAATCGACATCCTTGAGGTCGAGAACCATGTTCGGCGAATCCATCCCGTCCATCGTCTGACCTATCTTTTCTTTCAGTTTGTGAGCGTTGTAAAGGTCTATTTCGCCATTGACTGTGACGTATGAGTAATCCTTCTCTCTCTTAACTTCCAGCTTCAGATCCATTGGAATTCTCCTTTCAAGCTCAGCAAAACTGTCAGATTAGACATTGCTTGCGAGTAGTATATATTTCAAATATATGTTTTGCAACCGTTTCAGGCATCCCGCTATCTCTTTGACATCGGGTCGTCTGTGACAAATAATATGATAAACCGGACAGCGGCGGAGATTCTTTGAGAGTGACCGCAAGAAAAAAAATAATTTATGTGTCGAATTTCGGCGATATCCGTGGCGGCGGCGAGATCAGCTTGCTTAATCTACTGGAAAGAATCGACCGGACACTCTTCGAACCAGTTCTTATTCTGCCTGAGCGGGGCGGGATGGAAAAGTCCGCCTCCGAACTGGATATTCCCGTGAGAATCGTTGGCGTCGAATCTTTGAAACACCCGGCCGCCCCTTATAGGCTGGCATCCGCCGTGGGCGGATTCAGCGCGGTCTTCAAAGCAGAAAAAGCCGACATCGTTCATGTGAACGCCACCGCGAGAAGGGCTCTCTGCGCTGGAGTCGCCGCCCAAATCTGCCGTATTCCTGCCATACTTCACGTTCGTATCATCGATTCAGACGGGCTTCTGGACAGGATGCTTCTGCAACTCTACCCCCGCGTCATCGCAAATTCAAAAGCAACTGCTGAAAGGTTTTCCGGACTCAGGGGCGCTGACGAAAAAGTCTCTGTTGTCCATAATCCTGTTGACACGACGAAATTCAACAGGATGCCTTTGAACAGAGATGTCAGAGCTTCGTTA
The DNA here is from genome assembly GCA_029573925.1 of bacterium. Taxonomy (GTDB): domain Bacteria; phylum UBP15; class UBA6099; order UBA6099; family UBA6099; genus UBA6099. Next base: position 8,570 of record JAKQBV010000505.1, on the reverse strand, counting down.
GGGGCGGGGGAGGGCGACGTGCTTGTCGGAGTCGTGGGGTGGTTGCACGAATTCAAAGGACATAGATATTTCATCGATGCCGCGGCTAATCTCGCAGATAAAGCAAACATCAAATTCGCAATAGTCGGAGACGGGCCTCTTCGCTCCGAACTGGAGGCGCAGGCTTCATCAAGCCCGGCTGGAAAACGAGTCGTTTTTGCTGGACAACGCACCGATATGCCTGAAGTGATGAACGCTTTGGACATATTGGTTCTATCAAGTATGAGAGAGCACTTCGGGCGTGTTCTCATAGAGGCTATGGCATGCGGCAAACCTGTGGTGGCCACAAACGCGGGAGGAGTTCCCGAAATCGTGGTCGATGGTGAAACAGGGCTGCTTATCCCACCCCGCGACCCGCTGTCGTTGGCTTCAGCAATAGGCAGGCTTGCCGAAGATTCTTTGCTTCGAGAAGCTATGGGGCAGGCGGGCGCGGAGCGCGCGGAAAACTTTTTCTCGGCCGAACGGCACGCCGAGGCGGTTCAAAGGATTTACTCTGAGCTTTAAGTGGCGGTTCCGGCGTCCCAAGTCTTTTGTCTTAGCGCTAAAATCGCGGATTTTTTTCAGGCCGCTATCATTCAACCCGAATCCGTCATTAGGATTCGGGAGCGATTGTTCAGAGCGGATGAAATGCGAGACGCAAGGCGCATTTTTGAAGTAGGGGCGGGGTTGCCCCGCCCCAAATTGTCGTAGTTATAGGGCGCGGAAACCGCGCCCCTACAGAACAAAAAAATGCGGCGGCAACGAAGCAGTTCGCCGCTATGAAAATCGCCCCGGTTCGTCGGCTCTATAGACGAATCCGGGTTCAAGCATAGACGAGGCAACCAATATGGCTCAAACGGAATCAGGGATAAAAGCGATATTGAAAAATCCTTTGGTTTATTCCGTCTTCACAAGTTTCATGGGAGTGAAGAAAGCAAGGAAAGAAATCGTGGAGAAATACGCAAAAGCCGCTCCGGGCGATTACTTGCTGGACTTAGGATGCGGTCCGGCGCAGGCTCTGGAGTACGTGAACGGAGCGCATTATTACGGTTTTGATTCCAATCCCGACTATATAAAAGACGCGAAAAATCGTTGGGGCGACAGAGGCGTCTTCATGTGCCTTGACGTTTCCGAAAACATAGAAGACCTGCCCGATTTCGATGTGGCTATGGCCTACGGGGTGCTGCATCATTTGAATGACGACGAGGTCGTCAAACTGTGCGAGCTTGCGCGCGGAGTTTTAAAGCCGGGCGGAAAGCTGGTGACATGCGACCCATGTTTCGCGGAAGGCCAGTCGAGAATCGGCCATTTTATCGCCTCGCGCGACAGAGGGCAAAACGTAAGAACTCCGAAAGAGACCGAGGCTCTTGTTTCCCAAGTGTTCGATGACGTCAAAGTCGATGTCCGTTTTGATCTTCTATGGATTCCAAAGTGCGCTGCTTTGATAGTAGAGTGCAATAAATAAAACCAATCGAATTGATATCTCTGACTATGAGTCCGGCGGCAGAACCGATATCCGCGCCGCGTTGACAGCTTTTGCGAAAGACGTTATGAAATACGAAGAAGCGATTGGAAGCGAATGGTGTCTGGTGGCGCCCGCGGTCTTCAAAACCGTTGTCGGTCATGGATGCATGGTCGAGGTGGGTTCGATTCCCACTCCTTCCGTTTTTTACGAGCGTCGCAAAGGATGGGTTTCAATATCGCGAATTTGAATAGGCAAGCCTCAATAAATAACATACTTGGCGCGTTTACAAATCTTGGCATGAACCAGTTTAATCAACAATATTCTGTGCGCGTCTATGATTTTCTATCTCGATTAATGATAATATCTTCAACATGGCTGTGGGATAAGCATGGCGGATTCTGCGGCTCAAAGTAGGAAGGCGTTGAAATGAAACAGTTCGGCGACTTGATGAAGACAAGATCCCCTATGGCGGTCGCGATTATAATTGCGGTCGCGGTTGGCGTCGGATGGATGTTTTATAAGACGATGGTTGTCTGGGGATATTTCATCGTTGCCGCGGGATTAGCATATTTGTTGGGCGGCCCTGTGAATCTTATTGAGAAAAAGGGCGTTCCGAGGTCTGTTTCAATACTTATAATTTTCTCGATAGTTTGCTTCGCGGCCGCGCTTTCTATTCTGTTCCTTATGCCGTCGCTTGCGGCGCAAGTAAATCAGTTCGTTGATGAGTTCCCTAAATTTATCAGCGAAGCGCAAGTCAGTCTGCAGAGATTTAATGATTTGGTGCAGGCGTCCAAGCTGCCTGATGAACTTAAAGACATGCCGGGGAAGGCTTGGAACGGGTTTGAAGAGTACAGTCTCAATCTAATGCAGTCGAGTCTCAAATGGATAATTGCTTCTATATCGAAGCTTTATGCCGTGATTATTATTCCCCTCGCCATTTTTTATTTGTTGAAGGACGCGCCGGATTTCAGGAAGAGGTTTGTGGAACTGTTTAGTCCTGAAAAAAGAGCTGGCATTGACGGGGTTATCTCCAAGATCGATATTGCTTTCGGCGGTTTTATAAGGAGCAGATTGAAATTGTGTTTGGTCGTCGGGGTCGGAATGATAGCGTTGCTCCTTGTGTTCAGGGTTCCGTATGCGGTCGTGCTGGGTATTTTTTCCGGAGTATGCGAGTTTGTGCCTTATGTAGGGCCGATTGTCGGCGTGATCCCCGCTCTGGTGGTGGGGTACATATCCGACCAATTTCTTGTCGTCGGTTTGATATCTATAACTGTTCAGGTATTGGAAAACGCTTTCTTCGTTCCGAGAATCGTAGGCAAGGACACCGGACTGCATCCTTTGGTCGTCATACTCGCGCTTCTGACAGGAAGCAATCTCGCCGGCGTCGGCGGCATGGTTCTGTCGGTTCCGGTGGTGGCGGCGCTGAAAATCATGGGCGAATACTATCTGGAGCAGACATCGCCGCGAGTTCCTCTTTCCTCGCCTGTTGAGCTGAAGGCTGTCGAAAGCGAATCGGATTCCGCGTCACAAGAAGACATCAAGCAATAACAGCCTATATATTTTCAACAAAAGAACGAGAAGGAATCATTGAGCTTCGTCATTATTTAATGCGTCTAAAAGCGACGATTTGAATCCGGGCGGTTTTACTGCGATCGCGGCAAACCTTGGAGCGCGTTCCGGCGGCATTTTTCGAAACGGGGTTTTGAGTCTTTCTATCGCGTCTTCCCACGGTCCGCTCGGAACGTAGTCTCCCCATATAGGAATTCTTGAAACCGTCTCCAAACCTATCTGTTCGAGCATTTTTGAGACTTCCTCGAATGTGAATGACTTTTGGGGCAACTCCGGCGTGTCGTACATCTCGGAAATCCTTTTCCTCGCCGGGTTTTCGCTGTTTCTAAACTCCAGCAGCAAAGCTCCGCGGGGACGTATCACTCTGGCCATTTCCGACACCGCCAGTCTGATATCTTCCCGCGAAGGCATGTTGTGCAGAGTGTTCACGCATAGCGCGGCGTCAAACGCGTCTCTTGGAAACGGAAGAGCCTGCGCAAGCGCTCTTGTCGGGAAAACGCATGATCCTATCATTTCGCCCAGCCGCGCCGCTGTCTGGCGAATCATCCCCATTGAAAAATCGACCGTATAAATTTCATGTCTTGCCGGATCGACATATTTCTCTATGAATGCTCCGGCTCCGGCTCCTACGTCGAGTATCCGTCCTTGCCACTCCTTCGGTATCGGAGCCAGCGAGCGCCGGTTCACTTCCTCCATGCCTGAACTTCTCGAGTATGCGTCAGCCATCCTCTCGAAAGTGGAAAGTATCGGTTTATATTCTTTCTTCATATCATTTTCGATTGTATATTATTTGCATGTCGTCCTCAAGACGCGATGCCCGGAGCGGTCCGCTTAGCCTTGGAAGTATTTCTTGCTTGCCTTAGTTTGTGTTACATTACTAGCAGTTTGCATGAGCGTATTGCGGAGGAAAACATGAATCATTTCAAGGCCAGTCGCAAGTTTAAAAAGACGGCGCTGTTTTTTGCGATTGCAGGGGCTGCTCTCGCGGCGTGCTCGACCCGGATACCGCTCTTGAATGTGGCGGGCTATGAGTTGGCGGCGGTCTCCGCCCTTTTTCTTGCGGTCGCTTGCGGAGCTTTGGGCGTAGTTGCTGGCGCGGATACTCGCGATCCCGGCATCAGCCCGCGCCACTCAACTTGGCATCTGTCAAACGTTAAATACTCTCAGGCGGTTTTTGCGGGTCTGGCCGTTCTTGCGCTTATTTATGCCATATCGGCTTACAGCACAATAGTCGTTCAGAAATGCAATCTGGCGGCGGGAGCTTATTTATTCTTCTGGATAACCATTCCCACCGCGCTCCATTATGCCGCTGTCGGGATTGCCGCCGGGCGGGCATGTCGCGGAAAAATCGCCGCCGGAGCTTTAGTCCTCCTATACTTTCTTTTAACTTGCGCTCACTCCTTCGCCGTTTTTATGGACGGTTCCCGATGGACAATGCCGAACCTAACGGTGGGCCTTTTCACGGACGCCGGGTTTTACGGTCTCGCATTGATACCCCCGCCGGGATTCATTCCGTCCCGGCTGCTGGTGGTTTTCACATCCCTGTTTTTTATAGGCGCCGCGGCAGCGGCAAATCCGCAGGCTCACTCATCCCGGTTGGAATCGGATTCTTATTTTTCACGCCGCGCAATGCTGTCCGCCGCCGCCGTTTTTCTGTTCTGTTTTATTTTCTTTCCCGACCAGACCGGAGCGGGATCGAATAAAAGATACGTTTCATCGGTTATGTCGGCCACGGTTGAAACTCCCAACGCGGTGGTTTTTTATGATCCGAGTTCTTTGACTAAGGGGCGCGCGGAACGGGCCGCAAGGTTTGCCGAATGGCATATCCACGAAATAAACGAAGCTATCCCGATGCCTGAATCGCGTCGCGCGCGCGTTATGCTCTACGCCGACAATGAGCAGAAGCTTCGCCTCACGGGCGCGGCGGACTATTTATTTTCCGCCCCGTGGCGCGTAGAAGTTCACATGACCGACGACCGGGTGGATGATTCAGTGTTCAAGCATGAGCTTACTCACGCGCTGATGTCGGCTTATGGAAGAGGAGTCTTCGGGACTCCTTACAACATGGGCGTCGTCGAGGGCATTGCGGAAGCGGTTGAGCAGGATTTCTTCAGGGGGTTGGAATTTCAGGAATATTTCGCCGCCGCCGTAAAAGCCGGCGCCATTGCCCCGGCGTCTAAGACCATGAGCACTGCCGGGTTCGGCTCGTCTAGCATGTGGAAATCCTATGAGATGGCCGGGGCTTTCACAGGTTTTCTCATCAATAAATACGGTCAGGAGAAATACACGGAATATTACGCTTCTCCCAACCCGGAGAAAGTGTATGGGAAAACAATATCAGAGCTGAACGACGAGTGGATAGAATGGCTGAGCGGTATGGAAGTTTCGGCTTACGCTTTGCGTATCGCGCAGATGAGGTACGACGATGAAAAGTATCCCGCATTCTACAAGAAAAGATGCCCCCGGATAGGTCCGCTGCCCGGAACGGAGGAGCCGTGGGCGGCTGTCGCTTCGATGATGGAGGACGGCGAATACCTAAAATCTGCGGAGCTTTGCGAGGAGACGCACTCGAAAGATGGAAACGCGGATTGGCTGGTCAAGAAGGCAAAATCGCTTCTTAAAGCAGGAAGATATGACGAAGCCGCTGAATCGGCCAGAAGAGTTATGACGTCGAAAAAAGCAACAAACGAAGCGAAAGACAGCGCGATGGCGGCGCTTGCGACGGCTCATGCCGCAACAGGAAATTTTGAGGCGGCGACATCCGCCCTTATGGAACGCGAAGCTTTCGGATTCGCCAAGCCCGGACATGTCGCGATTCTCATTGAAGCGATGAACCGTCCCGCAGCGAGGGAAGCTCTTTTGCCGTCTATGATATCAGGAGTTGATTTCGAACTCGGAGCCGTTCGCCGCGCAATTGAAGCCGATCCTGATTTCATATCTTTATACAGTCAACTCGCGCTTAACATGAAAGCAAAAGACTTCGCTTCGGAGGATGAGTTTCTAAAGAACCTAAAAAGGACGACTTTGCGTTTTGCGGATAACACTCCCGGCTACGACTCGCTCAAATTGAAAACGCTGATAAATCTTGGCGATAAATTAACCGACGCGCGCAGATACGACGAGGCGGAGAAAACTTATCGCGCGGCCCTGAATCTGAACCTAGACGCGCGGGAAAGGTTTACCGCCGAACGACGGATAGAGAGGACGATCTTCTTCGAAAAACTGACGTTCTGAAATCGCGCGTCTTGAATCCCGCGCGTGGCGGACAGGCCGGACGGCGCGAACTGTTCTGCGGATACCGTGTTTCGCAGCTTCGGGCAAGCTTGCGCCGGAATCATCTCTGTTTTATATTATCTCACTATGAATAGCGACTGAGAGGACGGGCAAGTGGATATAAACAGCCAGATGGAAATTATCAAGCGGGGCGCCAAAGACATCGTGACCGAGGATGACCTCAAAGCGGTTCTGGAAAAGAGCGCGCAAACAAACGCTCCTCTCAAAGTAAAGTTCGGTTGCGACCCTTCCGCGCCCGACATACATCTCGGCCATGTCGTCATTCTGAGAAAGCTGAGGCAGTTTCAGCAACTGGGGCACACCGTACAGTTTCTTATCGGGGACTTCACCGCGCGGATTGGAGATCCGAGCGGCAAATCAGCGACCCGCCCGCCTTTGACGGAAGAACAGGTGCGCGCCAACGCCGCCACATATAAGGAACAAGTTTTTAAGGTTCTTTTGCCTGAAAAAACCGAGGTTGTGTTCAACAACGACTGGCTCGGCGCAATGACGCCGCACGACATTGTGAAACTTTGCGCCTCTCACACTGTCGCAAGGATGCTCGAACGGGACGATTTCAGCAAACGATTCCGGGAGAACATCCCCATCAGGATTCACGAGTTTCTCTACCCGTTGTTTCAGGGACATGATTCAGTTGCGCTCGGCTCCCATGTCGAACTCGGCGGCTCCGACCAGTTGTTCAATATTTTGGTCGGGCGCGAGCTTCAGAAAGACGCCGGACAGACCCCGCAAGTGGCTCTGACCATGCCTATCATCGAAGGGCTTGACGGCGTCCAGAAAATGAGCAAAAGTCTCGGCAACTATGTCGGAGTCACAGACCCGCCCAACGATATGTTCGGCAAACTTATGTCGATACCGGACACGCTGATAGCGCGCTATATGCTGCTTCTGACCGATATCCCCGAAGAGGAGATAAACGGAGCCGCGATGGAAATTTGGTGGGGGAGCGAGAATCCCCGCAAATTCAAAGTCAGGCTGGCGCGGGAGATCGTGACATTCTTCCACAGCTTAGCAGCAGCCGACGAAGCCGAAGCGGAATTCGACAGGGTTTTTGCCCGAAAAGAACTGCCCAGCGACATGGAAACCTGCAAGTTGCCGTGCGAGGAAATGCCTGCGGTTGAACTTGTTTTCGCGTCGGGGCTGGTGGCCACAAAAGCTGACGCCCGGCGGATGATCAGGCAGAAAGCGGTCACAATTGACGGAGAGATTCTTGACGATGAAATGGCGGTCGTGAAAATCGCGCCCGGAGCCGCTCTGCGCGTCGGAAAACGACGGTTTATCCGTCTTGACATCAATTAGCCTCGTTGCTACACTATCTTTGCCCTAGGGTGATTAGCTCAGTTGGTTAGAGCGCATCCCTGATAAGGATGAGGTCGGTGGTTCGACTCCACTATCACCCAAAAGAAAAAAGCATGTAGTAATGAAAAGATTCGGGTGGCAGTCCTGAATCTTTTTGCATTTAAACCCCGAAAAGTTAGAAAAAGTTAGAAAGATCATTCATCTTACTCCAGAAATGAAGCAATCCGTTCATCCCGCTGATCGCTCACATGAGCATAGATTGTTGTCGTGGCTGGATTGCTATGACACAAATAATGCTGCACGTCGTAAAGAGTTGCTCCTTTTTCAATCAAGGCGGTAGCGCATCTGTGCCGCAACGCGTGAAATCTTCCGTCTGGGAGTCCCATGGCTTTATCCACCCTGTCCCGGACACGTTGCCATGCTTTCCGTGGAAAGTAAGGGAACGGTTTCTGACGATTTGTGTGTCTGAGAACAAAAAGAGTCTGAAACAATGACTTAGGTGGTTTCCTGTAGTGAATCTCCTTCCCGCCTTTCTTTTTCCCTATCTGAAATCTGATGATCTCCTTCCCGAAGTCAATATCATCCCATTCCAGTGAAACGATCTCACAGATTCGGCGGCCTGTCTTTAGCGCGAACTTTACAAATGCGAAAAGATAGAAATCCTCTTTCTCGGCTTCTTTCAACAACGCCTGCTCATGAACCTTTGAAAGGAAAACTTTCGTCCGTGTCTCCGGGTATCGTTTTACCGAGGTAACAGGATTTACCACATCAAAACCCCACTCCCGCGCTCTGTTAAAAATAGCGTTCAGGACGTTTCGATGCCGGTTCCACGTGGACGTGGAACAACTTTCGAGGATTTTGTTGTGATAGCGGCGGATGTCCAGCGGGGTGATCTCGCTGATTATCCGGTCTTTAAATTCCTTTT
>JAKQBV010000489.1 GCA_029573925.1 bacterium | reverse complement strand
CTCTTGCGGCGGCCTTTTCGGGATCATAAATCACCAGCTTTCGGGGCTTTTACTTCTCTTTCTTGCAATTCTATTTTGGATGCTTTTTGGTGTAAACCCTTTTACAACGATTCTTTTACACTTTTTCAGGGAGGACTAATTCTCCCACGCGCTTCCGGCGGATTGCGGATGAAACGCGGAACGCAAGGCGCGTTTTTGCGGTTGATAGACCACAGGGTTCCTAGACAAAAAATGCGGGGGCAAAAGAGAAGCTTTTGAAAAAGCTTCTCTTTGTCGATTCCCTCTTGTTCAAATCAGTCTTTGCGTTCAGCTTCCGGGCGGTCGGTCGGCGAGGCGTCCAGTTTGCGCTCCAGAACGGCGAGTTGGGACTGAATGTGAACGACGCTTTTATAGAGGTATTCCAGTTGGATGCTCAACACTAGGAAGAAGAAAATGAGGAAGGCAATGACGCAGATAATGAGACCGTAAATGACAATGTTTGGAAGAGGGAAAGGGAGGAAGCGGTAGATTTTATGGAGCGAGCCGACAACTACGGTGAGCGAGCCGACAATGGCGAATAATGCTACGAGCCAAGACATCATCCTGACGGACGCGCGCTGGAAGGAGATAAAGAGGTGGGAGGTGACGAACTTGAGGATGCCGAAGCCGCCTCTGGCTTTGCCGCCCTCTCCGGGAGGGGCCCAGCTTATGGTGGCGGGAATTTCCACTATCTTATAACCCAGCGCGAGGGCCTTCGCCACGATTTCAAGATGTATCTCTTTGCTGTTTTCTTCAAGGTGAAGGGATTTAATCGCTTCACGCCTGTAGCCGCGCGTCATGCCGGTTATCATGGTGAGATTGTTGCCGAAGGCTCTTTTCGTGACGGAGTTTCCGAATTTGCTGAGGAGCGACCGGAATAGCGGGACGTTTTCCATGCCGCCGCCGGGCAGGTGCACGCTAGCGATAACGATATCCGCGTTGGTTTCTTTGAGCGCGCTCAGGAGTTTGCCTACTATATGGAACCCCCAAGAGAAATCGGATTCGGTTGCGATGACGAACTCGCCGCGAGCGACGGCGAATCCCTGTCTGAGAGCGTATCCGCGCCCCCGGTTGGAGTCGTAGTGAATGACGCGGCAGTTCGGCTCGTCTTTGATGGCGCGCCGCGCCTTTTCGAGCGAGTCGTCGGTCGAGCCGTCGTCCACCATAATATATTCCCAAGAGACGCCGAGTTTTTTCAGGGCTTCAATAACGCCTTTGACGTTTGCTTCAATGCGATCCGACTCGTTGAACATTGGAGTTATGAGAGACACCACGGGGGCGTCAGGGGCGCCCTGCCCTTTGCCTGTTTGCTGTTTCAACGGTTTTCCCTCCGTTTCGCGCCGGGGTCTTTTCCCAAGCGCCTGCGGCCCATTAGCATCTTTCTGAGCCAGCTTCCCTCGCGCTTTCCGGCAATAATCTGGAATATGTATCCCCGCATCGCAGGCTCTCTCAGCGCGCAAAGCATCAGTTCCATTGTTTTTGACGGCCTCAGATAGAATCTCCGGTACGCTTTTTTAGACAGCGCCTCAAGGCGCTCCGGAAGGATGTCGCAGTACGATTTGCCGACGCGCAACTGGTACACGTCCCAGTCGTCAAGAGGTTGCGCGTCCTCCTTCTTCATCAGCGATTCAAGAGGGATGCCCGGATATGGAAGAAACACATGAAACGTGGCGACGAAAGGCTTAATCTCCAAAGAGAAGCGGATTGTGTTTTCGGCGCTTTCTTCAGTTTCTCCGGGGACTCCCAGAAGGAAAGACGCCTCCGGTTTAATCCCGGCTTCCCGCGTCCTTCTGAACGCCTCTCTAACATCTTCGAGGGCGGCTTTCTTGTTCATGACTCGAAGCATCCGGTCGTCGCCGCTTTCGACGCCGTAATATATGTTCGCGCAACCTGCCGAGCGCATGAGTTTCAGCAACTCAGGCTTCACGCTTTTGGCGTGGGTCACAGCTCTCCAGCGAAGGTCTTTGTATCCTTTTGACAAGACAAGCGAGCAGATGTTTTCCACTCTCGCAGAGGAGGCGCAGAACTCGACGTCGCTGAACTTGATCCCCCTGACGCCCCATTTGCTATAGAGAAGGTCGATTTCTTCGACGACTCTTTCAGGCGAAGCGCCTCTGAAGGGCGCTCCTGAATTGACGCTGTTGCGCCTTGATGTTCTCGCCCCGAAACAATATGAACAGTTGAATGGGCAGCCTCGCGATGTCAGAACCTCCGTTGTTTGCGGAGAAAAATAGCTGTGCGCGATATGCTCTCTGAAATCAATGGCGTCCCTGTCCGGAAAAGGAAGCGCGTCCGGGTCGGGATATTCTCTTATCCCGGTCATCGCGACTCCGTCCGGGCCTCTGAGCGCCAGACCGGGGACGTCGCGCCACTGCTTGCCGTCGCGGACGGCGGCGGCAACATCCGCGCAGATTCCCTCAGGTTCTCCGAGAGCCGCCGCGTCCACAGCCGGCTCCTTCAGCAGAGAGTCATAGACCGCAGCGTTCAACGGGCCAATGAGAAGGACCCGCCTTCCGGGGTCGCTTTCTTTTGCCGCGCGCGCCACCGCCATCGCGGATTCTATGGTTGACGAAGGGCAATTATTGTGGAATTTGTAGCTCGTTCCGGTGACGACTAGTTCGGCGCCCGTCGCGTCTATCGCCTCGGCGAGAGATTTCGTTCCGGTTTCTTCGCCGGCGTCCGACTCGACCGCCACTGTCGGAAAACCCGCGGCTTTCAGCGCCGAGACCGCATAAAGGTATCCCAGAGGAACCATGTGGCCGTGAAATGTCGGCTTCGTTATTATTACGGCTGTCCTTGTCGGTTTGTTCATTCAGCCTTTCCCGCCGCCCCCGGACAACTGGTTTTTTTCGCGCAGACTGTCATTCCGCCTCCGTAAAGCGGGAGAGAGAGGCCGGGGACGATTTTGCGGAGCGGCCACAGAAGCCATTGAAACCCCCTGCCCCAAGTTCCGAGCTGTTCATATACGTAGCTCGCGGAGAGGAACTTCCATTGGCGGCTCGCTTCGATTTCCACGAACCCCGCGCGCTCCAAGTCCAAGGCTTTGATCAGCCCCCGGCGCGAAAAAATGTAGATATGTTCCACAGGCTGGTACGCGAAGAAGCGCCGGCCCATTATTTTGGCGATCGCGCTTTCGCTATCCGGCGTCTGTATAAAAATCATGCCGTTGTCTTTTATCCTGCCTCGGTTCTCGGCCAGAGCGGCCGCTGGATAACGGAGGTGCTCAATGACTCCGAGCATGGCAAGTAAATCCGCCTGCCCTCCGGAATCTGATTCGTCGCGGCTGATTCTCTTTTTTAGTTCTTCGCAGCTTATGTCGTCCGTGTTGACATAAGGGTCCAGCCCGCGAGCGTCCGCGCCCAATTCCAGAAGCGCTTTCACAAAACCGCCGATATTGCATCCGACGTCGAGCGCGGAAATGTTTTCCAGCCCCTCGACCCCCATTTTTCTCGTCGCGGCGTCTTTGACTATTCTCGCTGTTCTCCTGTACGTGGCGGCGTAGCTTTCCTCGTATTTTTTCAGAACTTTATAATTCTCGGCCTTCGCGTAGTGGTCGGCCAATTCCTCGTCTGTCGGCGGCGGATGCGTCCCGACAGTCCCGCATTCAGGACATCTCCCGTACTCGAATCTTCCTTTTTTGAAGGCGAAACGAAGCGGGATGTCGCAGACGGGACACAGAGCTGTTGACGCGGCGGATCCGGGATTCATTATTTTCTTTTCCCCGAAAGCGCGTTGAAGGCTCCTATAAGGACGGCGAGGACGTTCTTTATCCCCGCCCTCAGCCCGGCGCGCTTGAAAACATTATACCAGACGCGCCTCGGAGTCAGATAGAAGTAGAACAGGCCGATGGTCTGAAGCCGTTTCAGGTCGCGCGACGACAGGTCGTTGACTTCTATCACAGGGTCTCCGTACCGTTTGTATTGCGTGTAATCGGTGGTGAGCAGCCTCATGCCGCCCTCGCCTTTCACCGCGCATTCGTAAAGCTCGGTTCCGGGATAGGGGCATGCCACGTTGAGGTATATCTGGAGGCATTCCTTGATGCCGCGTATGAATTTGAGAGTGCGCCAAGCGGTTTTCCGCGTTTCGTAGGGATGTCCGAGCATGGCCGACCCGCGTGTTTCTATTCCAACTTTCGCGGCGGCCTTGTAAGCCGCCTTTATCTGTTCGAGCGTAACGCTTTTTTTGATTTTTTTGAGAATTTCAGGGTCGCCGGACTCGATGCCGAAGCTAAGGCGGATAAGGCCGGCTTTCTTCATGGCGGCCAGCAATTCCTCGTCTATCGTGCTCGCGTGAGTCCAGCCCTCCCATGTGAATTTCAATCCTGAGGCTTCGACCGCCGCGCAGAAATCCAGAGTCCGTTTTCTGTTCAGCGTCAGGGTCTCGTCCATGATTATGATGTGCCCTGCCCCGATTTCCTCGACGATTGTCCGTATTTCCGAGATGACGCGTTCCAATCTGTGAAGACGGATTTTGCGTCCGAACATGGTGTGCTGGCTGCAGAAGACGCACTGGAACGGGCAGCCGCGCGAGGTGAACACAGTGCCGTAAACCGCAGACTCCTTGCCGGGGAGGCTGTGTCTGTAAAGGTCGTTGCGAAGCAGGCTCCGGGCGGGGACGGGAAGCTCGTCGAGGTTTTCGACTAGGGGCCGGGAGGTGTTCTCTATGATTTCGCCGTTTTCCCGGTAGATGACGTTGGCGACGCCCGCTAGGGAGCGGCCTTGTTCGAGGGCGGCGGAGATTTCCTGAATCGCGCGCTCTCCCTCTCCGCACACCTGAAAGTCGAACATTGGGGACTGTTCGAGGACGGCGCGTCGGACGACAGTTGAATGGGCGCCGCCGATGCCGACAGTCAGGTTCGGGAACCGGTCTTTTATCATGGCGGCGATGCGGCGGGCATTCTCGAAGACGGGCGTTGTGGCGGTGATGCCGACTATGCGGGGATTCTCCGCTCGGATAATTTCCAATAGGCTTTCGGGAGAGACGCTTTCGGTCTCCATGTCCACGATGCGGCATTCGCCGCCCGATTCAAGCAACGCTCCGCCGAGGTAGGCGAGGCCTAGGGGGGGGCTTACGCAGCCGAGCTTGGCGGCTTCGCGGTAGTTTCCGTAGATGTCCATCCACGGAGGGGCGACTAGCAGCGTTTTCATCCGGCCGCCTTTCCGGCGCGGCGCCGGAATCGCTCTTTGGCAACAAGGCTGAAGAAGCCTCTGAAGTAGCCTGAAATCATTCTCGGGCTTGCCGAGCGAATCATGCGGGCGATCTGCGCGGGCCTGAGGTAGAACCGCCTCTGGGCGCGCGCCATCAGCGCCGGCAGCTCTTCGGGGGTTAGGCCGTTCATCCCTGTGTACGCTCGCGTGTAGTGTATGCCGGAGGAGGCGACGAACGAACTGTAATCCGCCGGGCCGCAACCCTTGTCGAAGTGCTCCTCGTAAACGGTCGTGCCCGGATACGGGATGAGAATCGAGAACCCGGCCATTGTGAGCGGAAGCGAGCAGGCGAACCTGATGGTTTCCTCTGCGGTCTCGCGCGTCTCGCCGGGAAGTCCCAGTATGAACGCGCCGTAAGCGCGGATTCCGAGGCGGCGGCAGGCCTCCACCGCGTTCCTAGACTGCTCCGGGGTTATTCCCTTTTTCGCTCGCTTTATTATCTCGGCGTTCCCTGATTCTATGCCGAAGAAGATGTCGTTCAACCCGGCTTCCTTCATTCTTTTCAACAACGGGAAGTCCACTGTGTTAGCGCGGCCCATGCAGTGCCATTTGAGTCCGGGGTGATTCTTTTCGATGGCGTCGCAGAACTCGTAAACCCTTGTTTTGCGGAATGTGAAAGTGTCGTCTTTAATCATGAGGTAGTCCGCGCCGTATTCCGACCTGATATGCTCGATTTCGGCCATAATGCTTTCCATGCCGCGCTCCCTGACCGGGGCGCGAAGCCTGTGGCCGGAGCAGCAGAACACGCATTTGCCGGGACATCCTCTTGATGTGTAAATCGTCGCCGTGTTCTTCGAGTATGAGAAAAAGCTCTGGACTCTGTAAAGGGACTGGTCTATAAGGCCGCGGTCGGGGAATGGAAGCGAGTCGAGGTCGGCGACAGGCGCGCGCGCCTCGTTCACGACAATGTTATCCCCATCTCGCCAGACAAGGCCGCGAATTTCCTTCAGCGACGGCGCGCCGGTTTCGAGAGATTTCATCAACTCGAAGGATGCCTCTTCGCCTTCGAGAACCACGGCGAAGTCGGCCTCCGGAATCTCCGCTAGAGTTTCCTCCGGGAGCGCGCTCGGATGCGCCCCTCCGAGTACTATCTGGACTCCGGGCGCGCTTTTTCTTATCGCCTTGCAGATGTCTTTTGCGGTGTGGAACTGCGGGGTCATGAACGATATGCCGACCAGCGCGGGGTTGTCCGCCGCCACACGCTCGGCTATTTGCTCTTTTGAGACGGACTGGACATCCGGGTCGATCAGGGCCGCGTCGTATCCGCGCTCCTTCAGATATGACGAGATGTAACCCAGCCCCAACGGAAAATATGTCCCGGCGGCCTTTTTCATCGGCCCGTAGTCGTCATAGTATGGCGCTTTTATCAACAGGAGAAGTTTTTCGTTTTTCATTTATCAGAACCGTTAAGCGGACGCGGGTAGCGGGCTTTGTCCCGCCGCCGCTGATGCCGCTTATTCATATTGTATCAACATCCGCGCAAAAATGAACCCGGAGCATGGAATATGCTCTATATCATGCGCCTCTTTTCAAATGCTGCGGCTAAAGCGTCAGTCTCGCAAAAACATGTAAACCGCTCCAGATTCGCGAGCCGCATCGTAGCTCCCGGGTTTATATTCCTTCCGGCGTCGGATATAATGGTTTCGTATGACTCTGTTCAGAGGGGAAAAGAGATGAATGTTTTTTATAGAGGCGGAGGCTGAATGCGCGAGGATATTTACGGCCACGCGAAAAGGTTTCGCTGGATAGCCTCCCGGTTGAGCAGGGAAGACCGGATTCTGGAGGTCGGCTGCGGCACGGGATACATGATTACGTATCAGCTTGCCCTGCTCGGACACGACATAAGGGGATTGGACTCGCACGAGGATAGCGTGGCGCTGGGCAGAGAGATGTTCGTGAGCGCGGGACTTGACCCGAGCAGGCTGTCGTCGAGAGATGTCGCGGATGTAGAAGGCGATTTCGACGCGATTATAGCCTCGGAAGTCTTGGAGCATATCCCGGACGGAGAGCTTGAGCCTTTTCTGGCCGCAGTAAAAAGCAAGCTGCGTCCGGCGGGGAAACTGCTCGTCACCGTCCCCAACGGGAGGCGGTGGGCGGACGTGGAAAACTTCTTCTGGAAGACGCTCGGCTTTGGCGCGGCGCTCGAAAAAATCAAATTCGTCGCCGCTGTTAACCGCTTGAAAGCGTTCCTGTTCGGGCGCGCAGCCGCGTTTCCGCACGAGTTCCCTTCAACGCTCTCAAGCTCGCCGCACGTCCAACGGTTCACTCTCGACGGGATAGTCGGGTTGCTGTCCGACAGCGGCTTCGATGTCGAGGAGACGGACGGCTCGGTCGTGTTCAGCGGGCCGTTCAGCAACCTGTTTTTCACCGGGGCCGGGCCTGTCATGCGGCTTAATATTTTTCTGCGCCGGATGTTTCCGTCGTTGTCGGCCAATTTCTACATATCGGCCCGGAGGAGATGAAGCCGCGCGGGAGACCGGCGCGGCAGCGGATGAAAAAGAAACTGATTGTCAATATGACATACGCGCCGCAGGCTGAGCGCGAGGACGCGGAAGTCGTGTCGCGGGATGAGTTCGCGCGGCTGGCGCGCAGCGGGGAGTTGTTGCGCGGGGCGCTCAAACGCGGCGGGGCGGAGATTGTCGCCGCGGACGCCGAGCGGATTCCGAGGGCGGCGTTTCACGCGGCGGCCCTGAGGCTGTCTACTCTGGGGCCGTGCCGCATCATCGAGCCGGGAGGCGGGGCGGTCGCCGTCGGCCTCGCTTACTTGGCGCGCGCGGCGGCGAGGATGGCGCGGGACTTCGCTAGGACGCCCGCGCTGCTGGCAAGAGTCAGAAGGGATATCGCCGCGCTCGAATCCGCGCGGACCGGAGAGGGCGCGCGGAACCGTCCGCTCGACCTGTCGCTGACTCCGGTTTACCTGCGGACGGACCCATCCGTCGGGGTGGTCAGCGGCGGCTCTGTCAGCCACATCACGGGAGTTCTAAATTCTCTGGACGCGTTCGCGGCCCGGCCTGTCTTCATCTCGACGGACGACACGCCCGGCGCGCGCGCGGATATCGAAAAGGTCATCGTGCGCGCTCCCGCAGACTTCCTTGATTTCAACGAGCTTCCGGCTTTGTTCTCAACATATCATTTCCGCAACGCGGCGCACAAGGCGTTGGGCGAGAGGCGGATTTCTTTCATCTATCAGCGTTCTAGCCTGAACAACTTTTCCGGGCTTCTGCTCGCGCGGCGTTTCGACTCGCCGTTCATCCTCGAATACAACAGTTCGGCGGTTTGGGTGGGAAACAACTGGGGAAAAGGCCTGAAGTATCCAGACATCGCGGCGGATATCGAGGCTCTCAATCTTCGCGCGGCGGACGTCATAGTGACGGTCAGCGCGGCCCTGCGCGACGAGATTGCCGCTCGCGGGATAGACGATAAAAAAATACTTGTGAATCCGAACGGGATGGACCCGGACGTTTACCGCCCGGACATCGACGGCTCGCGGGTCAGGGATAAGTTCGGTTTCGGGGACAGGACGGTGGTCGGTTTCATAGGCACGTTCGGGCCTTGGCACGGGGCGGAGATTCTCGCCGAAGCCTACGGCGCGCTGCTGGCGCGCAGGCCGGAACTGCGGGAGCGGACGAGGCTGTTGCTGATAGGCGACGGAGCGCGCATGCCTCAGGTCAGGGCGTCGCTGGAGCGGCGGGGCGCGGCGGGTTGTTGCGCGCTCGCCGGGACTGTCCCTCAGGCGGAGGGGCCGGAGTTCCTTGCGGCGTGCGACATACTGGTTTCGCCGCACACGCCTAACCCAGACGGGTCGCCCTTCTTCGGCTCGCCCACGAAGCTTTTCGAGTACATGGGGATGGGCAGAGGAATCGTGGCGTCTGCGCTCGACCAGATAGCGGAGACGCTGGAGGACGGGCGCACGGCCCTGTTGGTCGAGCCGGGAGACGCCTCGGCGCTTGCCGCCGGAATTGAAAGGTTGGTCGACGACGTGGCTCTGAGGGCCGCTCTGGGCGCGGCGGCGCGCGCGGCGGCAGTCGAACGCCACTCGTGGATGCTGCACACTAAGAAAATCGTCGAAAAAATCAAGGATACCTGCGAAGGCGGAGGCCGGAGCTGATGGGCGCGGCAAGCTTTCTGTCATTCGCTATTAAGAATCCTCCGGCAGCAACTCTTAAAAAGGCGCGCGAGGCGTTCGCCCGCGCGGCGGAGCGGCGGAAGTCGCGCCTGCGCGACGCTCATTTTTCGACATTCGGTCCGGAAGAAAAGCCGGGCGCGGCTCTCAACCGCTTCCTGTCCGAAATCCCGCTGGAAAGTCTTCGCCCGCGCGCGCGGTTAGCGGCCGCCGAAGCGCGGTTGCTTCTCGACCACAGATTCGACCTGCTCGGCTCCGGGACTGTCCGGGTAGAGAGGGGGATGAGATGCGCCGGCCTCGAAGGAATCGTCTATCCGCAGGGGGCCGCGGCGAAACCTGACCCCGAAGGCCTCTGGCTGAAGGAAGTCGTCAATCCGGCGAACTTCTCCGATAGCGCCCGTCTGTGGCGCATGGTCTCGCCCGGATACGTTCCCATCGATTGGCAACTTGATTTCAAATCGGGCTACAGGTGGAGCGAGAGGACATGGTCGCCGGACATAGAATACGGAAACTCGCGCGGCGCGGATATTAAGGTTCCGTGGGAACTGGCCCGGATGCAGCATCTGCCCCGTCTCGGCTTCGCTTTCGCCCTCGCGTCCGACGGCGCGGAAGGCTTCGACCCGCCCGATGTTTACGCAAAAGAGTTCCGGGACGTCCTGCTGGACTTCGCGGCCTGCAATCCTCCCCGCTTCGGCGCGAACTGGGTTTGCGCGATGGACGCCGCCATCCGCGCCGCCAATATATTGCTGGCGCGCGACATATTTCTAGCCGCCGGGGCGCGTTTCGACGATGATTTCGAGAGAGCGCTCGCGCGCTCCATCCGCTCGCACGGCGAGTTTGTCGCGCTCAACCTCGAATGGCAGCCGTCTTTCAGAAGCAACCACTATCTTTCAGACATCGGCGGACTGCTGTTCATCGCGGCCTATCTGCCTCAGGACGCCGTGACGGACGCTCGGCTCGCTCTCGCCGCGCGCGAGCTTCGCGACGAGTTTTTCCTGCAGTTCAATGCCGACGGCTCGAACTTCGAGGCGTCAACATGCTACCACAGGCTGTCTCTTGAAATCGTTTTGTTCTCTGCCGGGCTGACGCTCGGACTGCCGCAGGACAGGGCGTCTGCGTTGCGACGCGGAGAAGATTCTCGCTCCTCGCATCCTAATCCGCGCGTCGAGCCTATGGAGTTACACAAGCTTCCGTCAGGCCGCCTCAGTCCGTTCCCGCCCGCCTTCTTCGAGAGGACGGCAAAAGCGGTCGTCTTCTCAATGGACGCGACTCGGCCTGACAACCGCGCCGCTCAAATCGGAGACAACGACAGCGGGCGCTTCTTCAAGCTGTCCCTCGCGGGACGCGCGCAGGGTTCCGGCGGCGTGGAGATATTCGAGGAAGACCATCTCGACCACAGACATCTGGCGGCGGCGGCGGCCGGCATTTTCGACTCGGAAGAGCTGAGAAGTTTCGGGGCCGGACATGAAATAGAAACGGAAATAATAAAGGCGCTCGCCGGGTCGCCCGGACTCAAGTTCGCTCCGCCGCCGCCGCCATCTTCGGCCGGCGATTACGGAGCGCTCGAACGCGCGCTTGCCGAGTCAAGCGAGGTTCCAGCCTCTCGCAAAGTCGTGTCCATCTTCGAGTCGGATACGAACCTTCGAGACGGCCTTGAGGCGCGCGCGTATCCGGATTTCGGGCTGTACGTTCTCCGCTCTCCCGCGCTCTTTCTAGCCGCGCGCTGTGGCGCGGTCGGACAACTCGGGAACGGCGGCCACGCGCACAACGACCAGCTTTCTGTCGAGCTTGTGATCGAGGGACGAAACATATTCGCCGATCCCGGCTCTTATCTGTACACCCCGCTGCCGGAGAGGCGGAACGAGTACCGCTCGGCAAGGGCGCACGCCGCGCCTCTTGCGTCAGGCGGGGGCGAGCCGGGCCGTCTGGACCTCGGCCTGTTCAGGCTGGAAGACAAAGCCTTCGCGAATTGTTTGCATTTCAGCGTCAAAGGTTTCGCAGGCTCTCACGCCGGGTTCGGCGCGCCGGTGTTCAGATGCGTCGAAATCCTCGAACGCGCGGTAAGAATAACCGACTTCTCTCCGACGCTCGATTTGGAAAAGAATCCGCCGCCGCCGCCGTTCTCTCCCGAATACGGGAAGAGAGAAGCGGAATAACGCGCCCCTTCCCCGCGCGCCGAGCATAGGCGCTATAATGTTGTCGAACGACAAATAACGAGCGAGGCTTTCATGAGAATATTCAAGGACGGGAAAAAGACGGTCGCCGAAGGAAAAGAGATAAGAGTCGTCGCGACCGAGCTTGAGAGCGGCGGCGCGATAGCAGATGTGTTCGCGCGGGGCGCGCGGGGATGGACGCTGGTGGCAGGCTCCGACCGCACGACCGTCGCTCCGCATCCCCGCACCGAGGCGGGCGGGCCTTCCCTGCGCTGCAAAAACAGGTCTCTGATGTTCCCCCAGCGGCTCGTCGGGGCCGAGGCGCGCGCGGGCCGCGCGAAAATAACCCTTATCGGCGAAACGGCCGGGAACTCAGCCTCGCAGACGTTGTCATTCAGCGATAACGACCTCTTCGTCAACGTCGCCGTGACGATAAAACTTGAAAAGCCCGCCCGCGTGTCGTCCTCCGGATCGTACTACGCGTTCCTTCCCGGTGGCAGGCTGTATTCCCAGTATGAGCCGCTTGATTACATTTGGATACCCCATCTGCGCCGCGACGCCGAGCACGTTATCGGAGACCAGATATTCAGGTCGCCCGCCGTCATATACGTGAAAGGGGAAATCGGGGCGGCGCTCATACCCGATCTGGACATATTGAAAGCGAACAGGCGGCTGCCGACCGCGCTCGACGCGAAGGTCGAGAACACCGGCCTCGACGCTCCATTGTTCGGGTTCGGGTTCAGGCAATACGAAGTTGACGGACACGTTTTTTTTAAGGCGAAAGCTCCGGGCGGTTCGCCGATTTCCGGCGAACTGAAATACGGATTCGACATACTCGCGAACGCGCGCGAAAAAGAGCGCCGGATAACTCGCATGGTCAACGAGCATCTATGGCGCAGATACGGCGCGCCCCTGTTCAAGGGAGCCGACCCGCAGGCGCTTCCATACGAGGAATGCGCTCGCAGAGTGTTCGGGTTCGCGTTCGAGCGTGGGAATATCTGGCGCGAGGTGGAGACCGGCGGCGCGCCCGCCGGAGGGACGATGGCCCTGACCTTCGCAGGCCCCGCGCCCGCTTCGTTCATGAAGGACGCTCAACTCAAGGCATCCCTGAGCGCGCAGCGCTTCATACCGAAAATTCACTCGATAGCAACCGAGAAACTGTTGAACAAACCGGCCATAAACGACCTCGGCGAACTGCTGGTTCACCACGCGCCTATGAGCGCGCCCCCGCAGGTCATGTATCAGTCATGGTTCTGCAACATGAGGACGGCGCACGGCGCTTATTCGTGGGCGGAGCGGCTGGGCGACGAAGAGATGAAAAATAAAGCGCTCGCCATGAAGGAACTGGCGCTCGCCGCTCCCGTCGAGCGAGGCTTCATGCGCTCGGCGTGCTTCTGTCCGGAGGACGCCCCCCCGTTCTGGTTTCAGGGAACTAAGGCTTTTCAGGCGGTCAGGGAGTATCACCTGCCTGACAACGCGTGGACGGGATGGTGGATGCTCCGCTGGCACGATGAACTGGAGCCTGACAAAAGGCTGATGGAGCGGTCGGTCGCGCTCGGCGCCGCATTTGTCGAAGCGCAACTCAGCTCCGGGGCGATTCCCGGTTGGGTTAGAGTCAGAAAATCCGGCCCTATCGCCTGCTCCGCTCTTAGGGAGAGCGCTCAGACGGCCGCGCCGGGGATGTTCCTCGCGCGGCTCGGAGCCGCCACCGGCGACAAACGCTTCTCGCGCGCCGCCCGCCGCGCCGCCGATTTCCTAATCAATGAAATCTTCCCGAAAAACAAATGGTGGGACTTCGAAACATTTTTCTCCTGCTCGAAAAAAGATTTCGGAATGCGCGACGCCGGGACGGGCGTCGAGTGCATGAACAACCTGTGCGTGTTCTGGACGGCTGAACTGATGCGCGAACTGGCCGCCGCAGGCGCTGGCGCGAAATACCTTGAACACGGACTCAGGGCGGTTGACATCCTGACCATGTGGCAGCAGGTCTGGGACGCCCCTTACGTTTCCATCAACACCTTCGGCGGGTTCGGCGTCATGAACACGGACGCGGAATGGAACGACGCGCGGCAGAGCATGTTCGCCGAATGCCTCGCCGGATACTACGAGTTGACAGGGAACGGCGAATACATGGAGCGGGCGGTCGCCGCGCTTCGCTCCTCGTTCACAACCATGCTCGCGCCGGAACACAGGCGCGTCGCCCCCGGCAACATGGGCATGTACATCCCGAAGGACGAGGGCGCGGTGTACGAGAACTACGCCCACATGGGGTTCGACAGGCGCGCGCCCGGCTACATCATGTTCGACTGGGGCGGCGGCGGGGCGTGCTCGGCCGCGGCGAATATGACTCGCAAATACGGAGACGCTTTCGTCGACGCTTCCGCCCGCGCGGGCTTCGGCCTCGACCTATGCTCGGTGACGTCCGTATCCGTCCGCGACGGAAGGCTGGACATCGGGTTGGAATCGCCGGACGCGGCATCGCGCCCGCTCCGCGTAAGGGTGGTCAACCTAAAACCGGGCGACTGGAAACTTTTCGTGAACGGAAGCTCGCAGGGCGTGTTCTCAGCCGAACGGCTCGACGCAGGGGCTACGGTGTCGCCGGAGCGAAAATCAGCCGCGCGCGCCCGCGGCGGAAAACGATAGTATAATAAAACTATGAAAAGAATCAGCGGATGGCTTCCCGAAGCGGCGGTGTTGTTAGCGGCCTGCGCGGCTAGGCTGCCGGGAGCGGCGCGCGCCGCGATCTCCGAGTCCGAAGCCCGGCTCTGGATGTTCGCCTCCGAGCCGTGGAGTTCCCTGTGGAACATCTTTTCGCTCCGCGCCGAGCATCACTCCGGCGACTCGTTCGCGTATGTCGTCCTGCTCAAACTATGGATGGCCGCCGGAGGAGACGGGCTGCTGTGGATGAGGATTCCGTCCATAGCGGCCGGGATAGGCGCGGTGGCTCTAACGTACGCGCTCGCGCGGCGCTTGTTCGGCCGCCCCGCCGGTTGCGTCGCCGCCCTCATGCTCGCCCTCATGGCGTCCCACGCAGGCGGAAGCCGTCTCTCAGGCGCGGCATCAATCTCCATCTTCCTGTGCCTGCTGACTCTGTTGCTGTTTCACAAAATATTCGAGAGCGAAGCCGGGCGCGCGGCGTCCGCCGCCTTCGCGGTTTCCGCTCTGGCGGGCCTCTGCTTCGGCGTCCAGACCGCCATGCTGCTTGTCCCGATAAACATACTATTTTTCGGGTTCGCGAGGGAACGGCGGCGGCGGCTTGTCTGGTGGATTCCCCTCAATATTTTCCTGTTCGCGGCGGCCGCATATTGGATGACGAGATGGGCCTCGCCGTTTTTCATGCCCGCCGGCGTAGACCCCGAAGAAGCTATATTTCACATCTTCCCGAAGGAAAGCTTCCTGTCCATGAACTTCAGGCTTGTGTTCATGATGAAATACGTGTCCGCGCTGTACACGATAGGCGGGTTGCCCGGCGGGGCGTCCTCGCTGTCGAACGGCTTCGCTTTCATCGGCGCGGTTCTGCTCCCGATCGTCTATCACTATTTTCCGTTCGTCGGGTTCAGGGAATACCCGGAAGGATACAGACCGAGGCTGTTCGCGTTTGTGACGCTGGCGGGACTGCTGGCGTTCGCCGGGCTTTTAAGCATGACGGTGTATCAGGCAAGACTTTGGGAAGCTCTGGTTCCGGGAGCGATCATGCTGTACGCTGTGTGCGCGAACGGGGCCGCTAGATTCGCCGGATGGCGCGCCCGCGCGCTGCTCGCCTTGATGCTGCTGTGCGCGGCTGCGGGATTCGTTCCCATGCAACGCGCGACAGAAAACGCGCGCCCCGACTGGGCGGGCGCTTCGGACGCCCTCGCTTCTGTCCCCGGCGCGTCCGTGGTGTTCATAGACGGCTCAATCGCCGCCCCCGCATATTACGCAACGCGCTCCCGCCCGGATTGCCGAGACCGGATAATCGCTCTCTGGCACAATTTCGACCTGACACAAACTAAAGACGGCGGATACAGGCAGAGCGCGGTCGCCCCGGCTCTAGGCGCGACCATAGACTCGCATCCGCCAGACGGAGCCGCAGAGGCTCTCAGCGACTACCGCGCGATTTCCGCCGGCGGAGCTTGGTTCGCTTTCAAAGGCTCCATCAATATCGACGAGAACATGGGCGGCTACATCCTCGACCCTCCGCAGAAGCCGCGTTGGGCGCGCGAATACGCCATCTGGCTCATCAAAAACGCCCGCATAATAAAAGCATACCGAATGGACGGCGGGTTCAGGGACGCAGAAGCGGACGCTTCCGCCGCCGTTGAAAACACTGACAAATATTATCTTCTCTGGATGACCGCGCCGCGATAGCATCGGCGCGCGACCCTCGCTCATGGGCGCTCTCAACGACCTCATAGACGACTTCCTCGCCAGCCTCGACGTCGAGAAGGGATACTCGCGCAACACGCTCGACGCTTACGCCCGCGACTTGGCGGATTTCTCCGCTTTCCTCGAAGAAAAAGGCCTCGCGGACATCTCCCGCGTCGACGCCGAATCGGTGAGCCTCTTCAACCAGCGGCTTCGCTCCAAGGGCGTCTCGCAAAACACCGTCGCGCGCAAAGTTGCCTGCATCCGCTCCTTCATGAAATTCGCGTTCCGAGACTCCGCCAGAGGCAGCCAAGCAGTGGAAGACGTCGAGCGGCCCCGCGTCCGAAGAGGGATCCCGCGCGCCCTGCCGGAAAACGAAGTCGCCCGCGTCATCGACGCAATGCCAGCCGACACGTCCGTCCGAATCCGCGACCGCGCCATGCTGGAGCTTCTCTATTCCTCAGGCATGCGCGCAAGCGAACTGACAGGCGCTCGTCTGTCCGACCTTAACTGGAGCGAAGGACACATCCGCTGCGTCGGGAAAGGCTCCAAGTCCCGCGTCGTACCCGTCGGCTCGAAGGCCCTGCAATGGCTGAAACGGTATCTCGAAGAGGCGCGCCCCGCCCTCGACTCCGGCAAATCAGACAGGCTGTTCATCAACACGCGCGGAACCCCCGTCTCCCGCTCAACCCTCTGGCGCGTCGTGGACAAAGCCGCCGCCGGAGCCGACCCCGCCAACCACGTTTCGCCCCACACGTTCCGTCACTCTTTCGCAACCCATCTCCTCGAACACGGAGCCGACCTGCGCGCCGTTCAGGAAATGCTCGGCCACGTCGATATCTCCACCACCCAGATTTACACCCGCGTCACCTCCTCCCGCCTCAGAAGCGTCTACGAACAGCATCACCCCCGCGCCCGCCTCAACAACCCCGATGAATAATCTCAAAAGCATGTTTTAAAGATGTTGAAAAGATAAAAAACCAAAGAGAAACTTTTGAAAAAGTTTCTCTTGGAATTTCTTCGGAACAATTCATGGGTAATTCCAAATAATAAGTC
>JAKQBV010000488.1 GCA_029573925.1 bacterium | reverse complement strand
CTCTTGCGGCGGCCTTTTCGGGATCATAAATCACCAGCTTTCGGGGCTTTTACTTCTCTTTCTTGCAATTCTATTTTGGATGCTTTTTGGTGTAAACCCTTTTACAACGATTCTTTTACACTTTTTCAGGGAGGACTAATTTGTTTTACCCGTCTCACACCCACAACGGGGTTGTAGGTGGCGCCCAGCGCAATGGGTAGAATCAAATAATATACCTTATAATTGAACAGTGTTGTATAAATCCGGCTTAGTAATTTGAAGTGAAGTCGATCATGAAGTCGTTGGTGTCTGCGAACCAGCGGGTGTTGATGCGGGTGCCGTAGAGGTTGTAATCGACGTTGAAGTTTTTGGTGGAGAAATGGTTGTCTTTTAGGCTGTAGATGAAGTCCGTGCGGAGTCTGCATTTTTTGTTGACGGTGTAATCAAGGCCGGTGGACAGGTTGCTGATGGTGGCTTCGCGGATGTCGTAAGTGGCTGACATGGCGGAACTCCATTTAAGCCCTTTGGATTTCGACACGTACAACATGAGTTGGCGTTTGACTGTGGAGTTGCCGGTGTATCTGCTGTCGGTGAAGTTATAGCGGGCCTGAATCAGCATTCCTTGGCGGGGTCTGTGGCCGATGCGGGCGGAGGCGGACAGGCGGGCGCTGGGTCTGCCTTCGGTGTCGCCGCCAAGCCCGGTGGTGGTGTTCCAGTCGAGGCTGGTTTTTTTTGAAATGGCGATGGCAGGGCTGACGGCGGTGAGGGTGGTGTAAGCCGCCGTAACGGCGTCGGTATAATCGTAGTTGTCCATTTTTATGTGGGAGCTGACAGAGTAGCCGATGCCCCGCGTGTTTCCGTTGACGAACTTTCTGTTGCCGTCGAAGCTGACGAGGGCGTTCATGGTGGACTGGCCGTAGTCGCCGCTGCCGGTTCTGCGGCCTGAGAGGTATCCGTTTATTCTGGTTTTCTTAATTCCGCCCGCTGCTCCAAGCCTGAAGCCTTTCGCTCCGGAAAGGTCGTAGTCCATCTGGAGGGTCTGCGACCTCATGCCGGCGGCGTAGCGCGACATGGACATTGTGTAGCCCCTGTCGCCGCCGAAGAGGTTGCGCATGTTGAACTGGCCGCTTGTCTGAGTGTTCATGCGGAAGGATTGGCGCAGGTCCGCGGAATATGTGTTCGAGCTGTCCCCGTGGTAATTCAAATCGACGAAGCCTTTGAAGTCGCGGGCTTCCTTGTAGCGGACGTTGGCGCCGACTTTCCAGTCAGCGTTTGAGCCGTAGCTGACGTTGCGGATGCGCCATTTGCCTGTGGTGTATTTTTTGCTGGTGTTGGTCCAGAAAGGGAGGGACATTACTTTGTTGCCTTTTACCCACATGGTGGCGCGCCACGCTTCGTACTGGTCGCCGGGATAGATTCGCATCCGGGCCGCCGTCACAGCGTTCGCGGTGAGGTAAGGCTCTTCGTAGATGTAGAACGCCTGTCCCATTGGTGGCTCTTGGGCCGTCTCGTTGAGTTCTTCGCCGACCAGATAAAATGTCCTGACGCCGCTTTGGGTTTGAGTGAGGATGCCCGCCGCGCGGTCCAAGTCGAACCTGAGTTGGTCGCCTGAGAATGAAGCGCCGTCCATGCCTGTTACCTGAGCTTCGATGCGCTGGTCGAGCAGGTCGCCGGTTTCTTCGATGTCCGTCAATATCGGGTTGGTCGAAGGCAGAGCCGGATTGTTCTGCGCCGCCGCGGCGGACTTTTTCATTGTGGAGGCGATCACGCTGCCTTCCGCGTAGAAGATGTGCGATTTCACGTCCACCCTTATCGAGTCGGCTTGAAAGCGAAGGTTGCCGTGAAGAAGCTCGACCTGACCGTCGCAGTAGATGACTTTGCGGTCGATGTCGA
Source organism: bacterium (assembly GCA_029573925.1). GTDB lineage: Bacteria > UBP15 > UBA6099 > UBA6099 > UBA6099 > UBA6099. Next base: position 3,037 of record JAKQBV010000488.1, on the reverse strand, counting down.
ACATTATGTAATTGGCGGTGAGGGTGTAGTGGAGGTTGAGAGCGCGCGCGGGCGCCGCGGCGCATAGAGCGGCGAACACGACCAGCGCCATGGCCGCGGCGTGAAATATTTTTCTATTCAGCAAATCAGGCACTATGACGCGTCCTGCCATATATTGCGGGGAACTCAACATGCTTCTCAGCCGTCATTCCCGCTTTCGCAGGAATTTGGTTCCGGCATAAAAAGAATTCAGATCCCCATTAGTAATAACGGACCCGAAAACAATCCGGGTACGCCAATATAGCGCGCGGATTCCTCCGCAACCGTATTGTATCATTATTGAAAAGCAATGTCAGCGAGGAAAAAATTATTATCTATAATAGAGATTCCAACTGTGACACGATGCGGGGGGCGGCGCGGCCGTCCCAGAGTTCGGGGATGCGGCCCTGTTTCCAATCGCCGCGCAGGGCGGCGGCGGCGGCGGCGGCTATTTTTTCGGCGTCTGAGCCGACGAGGATGTTCGTGCCGACGTCAACGGTGACAGGCCGTTCGGTGTTTTCGCGGATTGTGGCGCAGGGGACTCCGAGCCAAGTTGTTTCCTCCTGAATGCCGCCGGAATCGGTGAGCACAATCTTTGCGTTCATGGTAAGAGAAAGGAATTCCAGATAGCCGAGAGGCTCCATGATGAAGATTTTTCCGGCGGGCGTGGAAGCGCCGTCCCAAGCGGCGAAATGGTCGTCCAGCCCGAACCGGCGGATGTTGTTGACGGTTCGAGGATGAGCCGGGAAAAATACGGGGGCCTCGGCGGCGGTGGCTTCGAGGGCGGAGATGATACGGGAGAATGTGGCGGGGTCGTCCACATTGGAGGGCCTGTGAAGGGTGAGGGCGGCGTAATCGCCTGAGAAATCGCCTAGAGGGCGGGCCGATTCGCCGTTGCGCACGCGGCGCGCGTTTTCCGCTAGAGTGTCTATCATGACGTTGCCGACGAAGAAAATATTATCGTCGGGGACGCCTTCCCGCAGAAGATTGTCGCGCCCGCTCGGCTCTGTGACGAAGAGGAAAGAGGAGATCGAGTCTGTGAGTACGCGGTTGATTTCTTCGGGCATGGAGCGGTCGAAGCTGCGAAGCCCGGCTTCCACGTGGGCGACCGGAATCATTAATTTAGCCGCCACGAGCGAGCATGCGAGAGTCGAGTTGACGTCGCCGACCACGAGAACGAGGTCGGGTTTAAATTCGAGGACGGCTTTTTCGAAGGCGACCATGACGGCGGCGGTCTGGGCCGCGTGGCTGCCGGAGCCGACCTCTAGGAAAACATCAGGCCGGGGGATGTTAAGCTCGTCGAAGAAACTCTGGGACATGTTATGGTCGTAATGCTGGCCGGTATGGACAAGATAGGGGCGGAGGGAGGGGCTTTCTGCCATAGCGCGCATAATCGGGGCCACTTTCACAAAGTTCGGCCTTGCCCCCGCGACGATGAAGATTTTCTTTTTTCTTGACTTAGTCATGACTTCATCCATGCCGGCCTCCGGATTCAACGCGCTCAGTTCCGCTTCTGAGCATTTTCGGCGGTTGCCAGTAGTTCATCGGTAAACTTTTTGAAATTAGGGCATTTGTTCCTGACGATTTCAGGAGAGAGTTTTTTAAGCAGATTGACGCCGTCAATCGTTTTTTTATAGGTGTAATTCTTCTTGTTCTTTCTAAAAAGTTCCTTGAGTAGTTTTGCCGGGGGGTTGTCGAAGTCAACTGTTTCGGGATATCGGCATTCATCGGGCAGTTTGATCCCGCTAGGAAAAATATCAGGATCGCTGAGCAACCATGCTTCCAGTTCATGAACCGCGAAATGCTGGTGGAATCTAGGTCTGCATACTTCCGGCAAAGATTCTATGATTCTTCTTCTCGCGAAATTGATTTTTTCATCGACAGTGTTTCCGCCTTTGCACTTTTCCGGCAATCCGTAGAGGTCGAGCAATCCGAAGATGGCGATTACTTCGCTATTATCAAGATGCAATTGAGATTTTTTTCCGGCGCGTTTTAAATAATCGCCGCAACCCGAAAAAACGATAGGCTCGACGCTGATCCTGTTGTCCAGCTTGGAATCCAGCCATTTTTTAATAAAAACAGGAAGAGTTTTGTTTTCTGTCTCGCCTTCGACGAAAAGAAGTATTTTCATGTATCATCCGCCGATTTCTCTATCGAGCCATAATCTGCCGAGGGTGTATTCCTCCAGCCACTTGGAAAGGGAATCGCGGTCAAGTCTTCTGGCAATGGTCGCGCCGTCTTCTTTCTCCACAACTACGACTGAGTCCGGCATATCGGAGAATGCGCTCAAAAGCTCCGGAGAATGAGAGGAAACGATAAGTTGAGTTCTGTTCGACGCGTCTTTGATAAGTTCCGCGATGATGCCGAGCATAGAAGGGTGCATTCCAAGCTCAGGCTCGTCGATACAGATTATCGGCGGGGGTTCCGGAGAAAGAAGAATCGCGGAAAGCATCAGAAAAAGAATAGTGCCGTCAGACAGGTCGGCGGGCGAAAGTTCGCGATTGAGTGTTTTCGAGCGCCATTTCATATAGACTCTGCCGTTTTCGAGAGGAGGGAACGTCAACTCTTCAAAGTCGTCGCCGAAAGCCGCTTCTAGAGTGTTGTTGAGCTGCTCCTTGAACTCTTTATTGCCGGTGTAAAGAGTGTGAAGGACGGCAATGAGGTTGTCGCCGTTCGATTCCAATACCTTTTCCGACCTCGCGACGGTCGAATGTCTTGCCGCCGATTCCGGCCCATGATTCAGGTTTCGGTAAAATGAACAGTGATTAAAAAAATTGATGAACCTAAATATCTGCAATTCAGTATAATTCTTCCATGCATTGTTTATTGAATCCATATTAAAAAACATGGATTCGTTTTCTTTAATAATGTAGAACACATCCACTGGAATATCGCTATTTCTTTCTTTCGTAAAATATTCTTTTCCATTTCTATTGATGATTGTGTCTGTGTAATAGGATAAATCATCATCATTGGCAAGATGCTCTACAAGGAGTTTTTCTAATTCGATGCCATATTC
>JAKQBV010000485.1 GCA_029573925.1 bacterium | reverse complement strand
GCCAGTAGGAGAGGTTGACGCGGACGAGGTCCCAGTCGCCCTGAAAAGCGAATGCGGCCATTGTGAGGCCGGTCCAGCCCTGACTGTCGCCCGCGCCCCAGTAGCGGACGACACGAGTCCGCGTCTCGTCGTCGAGCAGGGCTTCGAGAGTTCCGCCCCTGTCGATGTGACGAGCCTTGTAGTCTTCGATGTGCTTCTCATATTTCGCGGCGAGGTCGGGCGGGAGCGATTTGCGATACGGCGGAACGGTGTCGGCGAGCGCCGCCGTTGTGGTCGCGAGAACCGCCGCAGCCGCGACGACCACCGCAAGAATTTTATTCCTCGTCAGATTCATCAGTTTTCCTCCCCGCGCGGGACGCTGGTTGCGTCTTTTCCGTCAGTCAACCATTCGAGGGTGAACCGCGCGAATGTTATTTTTTCCCAGTATTGAACCTCGCCGCGCTCGTACAGCAGCCCGATTGTCTTGTCCGGCAGAGTCGCCAAGTCCGAATAACCCGATTTGCCGGGGTTGACGAGTTTGGCGACGGGCCATGTGCGGGCCTCGTCGTAGCTGAGTTTGACCGTCATTTTGACGCGCGTGCGGTCTGCGGGGTTGGAGAACAGGAGCATGTCGCGACCGCCGTCGGAGGCGAGGCTGAACCTTGCCACGCTCGCTTGGCACACCGGCTCGATGTGCGCTTTCTCGAATCGGATGTCTGAGAACGTTTCGCCGCCGTCTTTGCTGACGGCGAACGCGCGCATACCCTTCATGTGGTTGCTGCGGCTGTTAAGATATACCGAGCCGTCCGCCAGTTCGACGGCGGTCGCCTCGTCCGTGTATTTGCCCGACGAGCCGCCGAGATTCCACGTCTTTCCGTGGTCGTCGCTGTAAATTACGTGCGAGAAGATGACGTTCTTCTCGGTGTGGTCGCACGGGATGAGCAGGCGGCCGGAGCGAAGCTGTATGCCATGCCCCGGCCCCGCCGCGTACCACTCCCATCCGGGCAGTTTCACGTCGGCGGTGATGTCCTCCGGCGCGCTCCATGTCAGCCCGTCGTCCTCGCTGCGGGCGGCGTGGACGGTGTCATTGTTTTTAGTGAACACGAGGATGACGGCCCCCGTCGCCGAGTCCGCCACCGGGACGGGGTTGCCGATAGTGTTGACCCCGTCGTCCCGAATTATGATGGGCGCGCTCCAAGTTTTTCCGTTGTCGAGGCTTCGTTTGAGGATAAGGTCGATGTCGCCCGCGTCTGAGGGGCCGTTTTTTCTGGCCTCGCATATCGCCAGCAAAACCCCATTAGGCGTCAGCAGCAGCGCCGGAATCCTGTAGATGGCGTAGCCTTCCTCTCCGCCGACGAAGATGTCGGTTTGGTGAAAGCCGTCCGGCAGGTCGTCCTCCGCCGCGAACGCCGCCGTAACCGCCAGCGCCACCGCGATGATGGCAATCATAGCAGACTTTGCCTTCATGTCATTTCTCCTGTAATGGGCGGCTTGCGCTGCTCCGCCCCGGTTCGTGAATTATAACAAAAAACACGAGCGCGACCTTCAACGCTCTAAATTCGACGCTTACAAGCGCATGAAATACACGGTAGCGCATTCTTCAAAAGTTCTGTGGCGGAAACCTTCTGCGTTGGCAACCTTGTTAAGAAACAGCGCTATAATGCTCATTTGTCGCGCCTTTTTTTAGTGGAAAGCGGAGGGAGGGCGCGGAACAAGAAACCATGAAGAATGATTTGATTGAAAAGAGCATAGCCGAGGAGGCAGTGCTTTTTATAAGCATAGTCAAGTGGGTGGCGCTGGGCAGCGTTGTGGGCGCGCTGGTGGGATGCGCCACAGCGATATTTCTTGGACTGCTGGACCGGGCTTCAGAGGCCGCCGCAAGTGTAAGATATTATTACGCGGCGCTGCCGCTGGCTTTTCTAGCGAGCGTGGCGTTGGTGAACAGGTTTGCCCCGGACGCAAAAGGACATGGAACAGAAAAAGTTATCGAAGCCTTCCACCGGGGGCGCGGCAAGATAAAAACAGAGGTTGTGCCAGTTAAGCTTGCAGCCACAGTTTTAACGATAGCAGCGGGAGGCTCGGCGGGAAAAGAAGGGCCGTGCGCGCAGATCGGAGCCGGTCTTTCATCTCTTGTCGCAAGACTTCTCCGATTCGACGATACTGACAGGAAAAAACTGGTGATATGCGGGATAAGCTCCGGTTTCGCCTCAGTCTTCGGGGCGCCGTTCTCCGGAGCTGTCTTCGGCGTGGAAGTGTTGTTTGTCGGCGGAATGCTATATGAAGCCCTGCTGCCATCTTTTATTTCAGGAGTGGTCGCGTATCAAGCCGCCTCTTCTCTCGGCGTGGAATACTTTCATCACCCGATGAAATTCGTTCCGGTGTTCACCGGTTTTTTCTTTGCGAAGGTTGTCATCGCGGGAATTTTTTTCGGACTAGTGTCGCTTTTTTTCATAGAAACGATGAAAGCTTTCGAGCGGATTTCGCGCAACATAAAATGGAGAGAAGAATGGAAGGCGCTGGCGGGAGGCGCGATACTGGCGATCTCCGTGATCGCGCTTACGGACCGCCATCTAGGGTTAGGCATTAACACTATACAAGCGGCGCTCGAAGGACAACACATGCCGTGGCACGCGTTCGCTGTGAAAGTGGTCGCGACCAGCGCGACTCTTAACTTCGGCGGTAGCGGCGGAGTGGTAACACCCATATTTTACATAGGCTCGACGGCCGGAAGCCTGTTCGGAAACATGATGAATCTGGACACGGCGACTTTTGCCGCCATAGGGTTTGTGGCAGTGCTCGCTGGAGCCGCGAACACTCCCATCGCCGCCGGAATCATGGCCGTAGAGATGTTCGGTCCGAAGCTGGCTCCTTACGCGACAGTCGCTTGTGTGGTGAGTTTTTTAATGACAGGCCACAGAAGCGTTTATCCCTCCCAGATTCTAGGCGCAAAAAAATCGTCTTCCATATCTGTTGATGTGGGAACAGACATGGAACATTTGGAAGCAAAATATTCTCCGCGCAAGCAAAGCTTGACCGTGCGCGCCAAGCAGTTTTTCGACAATGTTAAAGCGGCAGCTAAGCATTTCTTTGGGCGCAGCAAAAAAGACGATTAACGCAAAGCCCCGCATTTCGGAGCATATATTTTGATATATCAGGCAACTGCCGAGTTGCGCCCGATTTTCTATGCAAAGACAGACGGTTTTAATCATCCAAATGACAATCTTGATTGAAAGAAACATTCGCGTGTAGTATATAGTGAATGTTTAATGTAGAATAATTTTGACGCTTGTTGGTCTAATTAAGAGTTCCACGGACGTTCGGTATGGAAAAAGAGAAAGCTTCGGTTGAAAAAAAGAAGAAATCCGGCTCGATGAGCAAAGCGATAGGGATGCTTGCCGCTGTTGCCGGGGCGGTAAAGGGCTTCTTTGCGTCCCTGTGGCAGGCAAAGCTGATACAGCTTCTCATCATCCTGCTCGCGATCTGCGTGGCGACGGCCTCGATAATGGGATTCATCATCGAGCGAGAAACCGAGATGTTCACATCCGCGCCGGAGAACGCGTTTCTGAGGTTCGTCGATTCGGTGTATTACGCGCTGGTGACGATGTCAACGGTTGGATATGGGGATTTTTCGCCTAAGACGCCCACGGGAAAGATGTGGGCGATAATCATAATTTTTTCCGGGGTTATCTGTTTTTCGCTGATGACGGCCACGTTCGCTTCGATCCGGGTGGCGAAGCTTATCAAGGAAGGCAGGGAGCAGATGGATTTATCCAAACTTAAAAACCACACGATTATATGCGGCTGGAAAAAGAGGATGGAGCACACGCTGGAGGACATATTCACCGCCAACCCGGAAGTGAAAGCCGAAGAGTTGGTCGTGCTCGCAAACATCACGGAAGACACCATATCGATGTTCCGCAAACAGCACCCGAAGTTCGAGCGGATAAACTTTATACGGTGCGAAGACGTGACGGAGGCGATGCTGAATCTTGCGAACGTGTCGGCGGCCGGAAGGCTGTTTATTTTGGCCGACGAAAGCGGAGACGCTTCCCAGTCTGAGATCGATTCAAGGACTGTCATGATAGCGATGTCGGTGTCCGCCCTGAGCCGCAGCGTCAACATCTGCGCCGAGCTTCTCGATCCCAAATTTGAAAGCTACCTGAAAAAAGCTCACGTCTCTGAAATCATCTATCCCAACCTCTACGGGCGACTCATCCTCGCCCAGTCCACAGTGTCAACAGGGATAGTGCAGGTGCTCAACTACCTGTTGGACTTGAGAGAGGCCCCGAGGTTCAACACCATACGTTTCTCAAACGAGCATATCGGCAAACCATACGTCGAGTTGAAAAAACATGTCGAGAGCGAAAGATGCTGCATAGCGATCGGGCTGGTGGAAAATGTCGGCAGCTATTTCGAGCGAAAACAGGAGGCGCTGCGCGAGGCGCAGAAGACCGCCAATATTTCAAAACTGGTTGACAACCTTCAGCGCGTCAAAACCCTGAAAAACAATCACCCGGTCTTCAACCCGCCGGACGACTATGTCGTCCCCGCGAACGCGATGGCGATCATTATCGAAGTGGTCGGAGAATGCAAATGAGCGACATTGAAAAAATACTGCCGAAATTGAAAACGATAAGCCTATTCAAGGCGTTCGCCGAGGACGAGGCTTCCCTGCGGAAACTGGCGTCTATAATGGAAATCCACAGGTTCGCCGCCGGAGAGCGAATCATCGTCGAAGGCGAACAGGGCGACAACATGTTCATCCTGAGCAAAGGCAGCGTGAGCGTGGAGAAGCGAACGTTGAAGGATGACAGCTACACGGTGGTGAAACTTGTCGAGTCGATGAACGTGTTTTTCGGCGAACTGGCTCTGATGGACGACGACGTGAGGTCCGCGACCGTCTTGGCGGAGACCGACTGCGAATGCTTCAGCATAAAAAAGGCCGACTTCGAGCGGCTGGGCGACGAAAACCCGGTCATCGGGCTGAAGGTCACGCGAGAGATAGCGAAGATACTGGGAGCGCGGCTGCGCAACTCCAGCCGCGACAACATAATCCTTTTCGAGGCCCTCGTCACGGAAATCGAAGACGTAGAATAATCTCGAACTGAAAGAAAAACGCCCGGCCGTCGCGCTCAGTCCATGCAGGACATTACGCACGAGGCCCCTGACGCGCCGCATTTCTTCTTGCAGTATTTCATGTCCGGCTTCACCGCCACCGGTTTTCCGGGAGACGCCTTCTGCAACTGTTCGGATAAATATTTCGCCTCGTCCACCCAGCCGAGCTTCTTGGCTTTCTTGTACAGCGCCAACTCGTAGTCGTATTCGTCCCGGGAGGCCGGGATAAATTTCATCTTTATCATCTTCGTGTATTCAATCGGCGCGCGCAACTGAGGATGCGTCTTCGCGTGCTCGTCAAGTTTCAGAATGGATTCCTTCAGAATCGGAGTGGCCTTCGCCAGATGCTCTTTCTTAACCGTCTTGGGATTGATCGCTATCATGCCCCTGTTGTGGACGGCTTCCGTGCAGAAACCGTATGAAAGTTGAGACCTCACATCCGGCTGAAAAACCTTCAGGATGCTGTCCGCCTCGATGTCGCTCCACGCGATGTCTCCGTCCCCTTTAGCCAGCATCATGAAAGTCGTGTTCGGGTTTGGCGCCACGGTGAAACTTTTGAACACTTTCCACAGAGGCTTGTCTATCCCTTTGGACGCAAGATGATCCCTGAACTCCAGATAGCCGAAATATCCCGTCGCTCCCCAGAGGAGGCTCTTGCCTTCCAAATCCGTCAAACTCTTCAGCGTTTCCTTTTTCCTGTTCCACACGCAAAGCTTATTCTTTCTGTCCTTGCCGATGACGTACGTGGCCCACGGATACGCCTCTCCGCCGCTCTCGATTATTTCCATTATCGCGCCGTTGTCCAACAGCCCGCCATCTATCTTGTTCGCAATGAAAGCCTCCGTCACAGCCTCGTGAGACGGGAACCTTTTTATCTCCACCTTGAAACCGGTCTCTGCCACCGCAAGCTCCGCCACAGTCGAAGCGATATCGTAATAGAAAGACGAGCTTTTGCCGCCCACGGAAGAAAAGTGGAACCCCATCGCGTAATCGTATCCCGGCGACGTGTCCGAGGCCGAAGCCGCAACGCCCGCCAGAGCGGCGCACGCCGCTATCATGCACATCAGCGCTGTTCTTTTCATCATGGCTTTCTCCGAATCGCTTTTCGCGTTCTTATTATATACTCCTTTCGCGCGGCGGCAAATAATAAGTCCCTGTCGCCCCCCCGGCAATGTTTCTGATATAATCCACTGAGCGGACGATTGCCGCCGCGCGCGGCGTTTCGCTTTCGACGATATGTCTGAACAGATCAAAAAAATCACGGCTGTCAGAAGAACCAGAACCCTCGGGTTCCAGCTTTCGCTTTTGGTTTCCGCCGCCATCATCCTGTTCGGAATCGTTTCGATATGGTTCGTCGCGTTCTGGCAGGAGAGTTCCTACAAGAACGAGAAACGCCGTCAGTGGAGCATCGCGGTGGACTCGCTGCTGCCCAACCTCGCAAACGCCCTCTCCTCCGACAACTCGGACGCGATAAGGTTCACGCTAGACAGGCTGGCTTCAAAAAATGAAGACATCAGGTCGCTCGTTCTCGCAGACGAAAAGGGCCGCGTCGTCTATTCTCTGGACGAAAAGCTCGTCGGCAAGCCGCTGGACGAAAAAACGAAAGCCGCCCTGTCGGAGACAAACGGCAAAGAAGAAAAGTCCGGGTTGCCCCTAATGCAGTACTCGCGCGAGATTAAAACCGAGTGGACCAGCCTCGGCCGCATATACGCCGGGTTCGCCGTTATGAACTCGCTGGAGAAAGAGCGCCAGAGAAGCATCCTCGCGCTCGAATACATGATTGACAACGCGGTCCTCTCTTTCGACTTCTACGAGGTCGACCACATCGCGCATGAGATTGTCAAAAACGTGGACGACGTGAAATTCTTCAAGATTGTCGCAGCCGACGGCGTCATCCTCTCAAGCTCTGACGACAAGGAGACGCTGAAGCAGACGGAAGAGGAAGACGCGCGCCTGTCCTAAATTCTCGCCTCAGAGGGCGTCAACAGACCGGTTTGGACTAGGATGTTCAAGTCTGGAGGCGCGAGAATCCTCGAAGTCACGCTTGTGATGATTGAGGGAAGCGAAAAACTCGGCGCGATTCAAATCGGCTACGACATATCCTCGCTCAGCGCGTCGGTGAAAAGAAGGAACGCGATACTCGTCCTTCTGTCGGCGACGGCGGTGGCTATCGCGGCGATGATAGCAATCATAATCGCAGGAAGGATATCCCGCCCGGTCGCTCACCTGTCCCAAGTGGCCCTTCAGGTCGGGGCGGGAGACTTGGATGCCCGCGCCGAAGTCGATTCAGGCGGCGACGAAATGCGCCTGCTCGGAGCCGCCTTCAACAACATGGTTGCCGGACTCAGGGAAAGGAACCTCGTCAAGGACACATTCTCAAGATACGTCACCAAACAGGTCGCAGACGAAATACTCAGAGACCCCGCAAAAATCTCCCTCGGCGGCGTCAAGCGCGAGGCGACCATCCTTTTCTCCGACATCAGAGGCTTCACCGCGTTCGCCGAACGGCACAAACCGGAAGACGTGATAGCGCGTCTTAATGAGTATCTTTCGGCCATGGTGGACGTGATTTTCAAATATGAAGGGACGCTAGACAAGTTCATCGGCGACGCGATTATGGCCGTTTACGGCTCTCCAATAGCTCGAGACGACGACCCTCTGCGCGCCGCGATGACAGCTCTTGAAATGAAAGAAAGGCTTCAAATCCTTAACGATAAATGGGCCGCCGAAGGCAGGGAGCCTCTCAAAATCGGCATCGGCATCAACACGGGCGAAGTTATAGCCGGCAACATCGGGGACATCCGCCGCATGGAATACACCGTCATCGGCGACAACGTGAACCTAGCCTCCCGCATCGAGGGCCTCACAAAAACCTTCGACTGCCCCATCATAATCAGCGGAAGCGTCTATGAAAGAATCAAAGATCGAGTCGTCGCCGTCAAACTCGAATCCACTTTCGTTAAAGGCAAAACCCTCGCAGTCGAGATATACGAACTTAGAGGCTTGGCCTAAAGAACCCGCCCCCAATAGCAAGCGTTCAATCTCTCGCGTTAGGTTCTTCATCGCATATTCTGCGAATCCCGGCTTGTAGCGTTTATTTAATTATCTTTGTAGTTTCTTATTGATTTCGCTTTGCGCCGTGATAAAATTTCATCCGTTAACATATAACCCATAAAAGGCTGTCCGGACAACTGGAGCCGCCGGAAAGATAGGAAACAATGGAATTCCTGACTCAGCCGTATATGATGGCGTTCTGGTTCGGCGCGCTTACCGCCGCTTCGCTGCCTCTGGGCGCGATGCTGGGTATATGGCTTAAGCCGTCCACGAAGATTGTCGCCGCGTTAATGGCGTTTGGGGCGGGCAACCTTCTGAGCGCTCTCACACTCGAACTTATCGAGCCGTCGTTTATCCACACCGGCTTCTGGCCGATAAGCATAGGCTGCGTTCTCGGCGGAACGGTTTTCGTTCTCCTGAACCAGCTTCTGGATAAAATGGGCGGCTACATGCGCAAAGCGTCCACTCTCGTTTCTCACATAAAAGCTAAGAAACGCAACGAGATGCAGGACATGATTGAAAAACTCAGCCAAGTTGACATACTTCGCTCCCTTCCTCCGCAGGAAATCCATCATATAGCTCCCAGCGTCGCGGACCGTTCCTTTAAAAAGGGCGACATCATTTTCAGGCAGGGAGACGTGGGAACTCGGCTCTACTTGATCGAGAGCGGAACAGTCAGGATTGAAAAAAAAGGAAACGGCGACAAAGAGGTGGCTATATCCGAGCTGGGGCCGGGAGAAACATTCGGCGAGATGGCCCTCTTATGGAAAGAGCCTCGAACGGCCACCGTCACCGCCGCTTCCGATGTTTTGCTATTGGAGATTCACAGAGACGATTTCGAAAAGATACTCAAGGCCAGCCCGTCGTTGCGCGCGGATGTTGAAAAACTGGCGGACCAGAGGAAAAAAGGGCTGGCCGCCGCCGCCGTTTTAAGCCCGGAGGAATGGAAACGGAAAGCGATACAGCGGCTTCACGAAGAAGACACGAGACCTTCGTCCGTCGAGATGGAGCAGGCGTTGAAAGAAGGCCATGCGGGAGGGGGCGCGGCGCTTTCAATGTGGCTCGGCATTTTTCTCGACGGCATCCCGGAATCCCTCGTCATCGGAGCCAGCATGATAGGCAAAGCAGTCAGCCCGGCGCTCGTCGGCGGCCTTTTCTTCGCAAACCTTCCAGAAGCCATGTCCAGCGGCGCGATGATGAAAAAACAGGGCAAAAGCGTTAGCTCGATTTTCTGGATGTGGATGTCGCTCTGCGTCATGACCGGCGTCGGCGCGCTGCTCGGAAACATCCTGTTCGTCGGGCTATCTCCCTCCGTCCACTCTATATTCGGAGGTCTCGCCGCCGGAGCCATGCTCGCGATGATCGCTCAGACGATGCTACCGGAGGCTTATGAGCACGGCGGCTGGCTCGTCGGCATTCTCACGGTGTTCGGCTTCCTTTCTGCCCTCATGTTCAGGGCGATAGGGCACGCTATGTCCGCCGCCGAGCATCATGGCTCCCTTATACAATCTCTGCTGCAAACGCTCGGAGCTTAGCGCGGCGTTTCGTAGTTTTCGGCTCAGTTTTCTCTTCGCCCGAATCAAACGGCAACTCGCTTTTTACGCCTTCTCTCTGTTCATATTTCCCCCCGGCAGTCCTATAATAGTTCAAAATGTTTTTTGCGAGGCCCGCCATGAGCGAAGAGAAAAAAACAGCAGCGCCGGAGAACAAACCCGAATCCGGTCCGGATTTCATCCGCTCCATAGTCATCGACGACATCCGCACGGGGAAATACGGCGGCAGAGTCGTCACGCGGTTTCCTCCCGAACCTAACGGCTACCTCCATATCGGCCACGCCAAAAGCATCTGCCTGAACTTCGGCATAGCGGCGGAATTCGGCGGCGTGTGCCACCTCCGCTTCGACGACACCAACCCCAGCAAGGAAGAGGACGAATACGTCGAATCCATCAAAGAGGACGTCCGCTGGCTCGGCTTCGACTGGGCGGACAAGGAATTCTTCGCCTCCTCCTACTTCGACCAGATTTACGAATGGGCGATTCAGTTGATTAAGGAAGGCAAAGCGTTCGTGTGCGACCTCGACGCCGAACAGATGCGCGAATACAGAGGCACTCTCACTTCCCCCGGAAAGGAAAGCCCTTACCGCAACCGCTCAATCGAAGAAAATCTCGACCTGTTCGAGAGGATGCGCGCGGGCGAATTCGAGGAAGGCTCCCGCACCCTCCGCGCGAAAATCGACATGGCTTCCCCCAACATCAACATGCGCGACCCCGTCATGTACCGCATCCTCAAAGTCCCCCACCACAGGACGGGCGACAAATGGCTCATCTATCCGTCATACGACTTCACTCACGGACAGTCCGACTCCATCGAACGCATAACCCACTCCATCTGCACGCTCGAATTCGAGGACCATCGCCCGCTCTACGACTGGTTCTTGGAACAGCTCGGCATCTACCGCCCGCAGCAGATAGAGTTCGCGCGGCTCAACCTCACCTTCACGATGATGAGCAAGCGGCTCCTGCTCGAAATTGTCAATGAGCAACTTGTCTCCGGTTGGGACGACCCCCGCATGCCCACCATCGCCGGGCTGCGCAGGCGCGGATTCACACCGGAGTCCATCCGCGAGTTCTGCCGCCGCATCGGCGTCGGCAAAGACGAAAGCGTCATCCAGTACGAGTACCTCGAATTCTGCCTGCGGGAAGACCTCAACCGCCGCGCACTCCGCGCTATGGCGGTTCTCGACCCGCTGCGCGTCGTCATCGAGAACTACCCCGAAGACCTCGTCGAAGAGCTTGACGCCGTCAACAACCCCGAAGACGCTTCCGCAGGAACCCGCAAAGTCCCCTTCTCCCGCGTCATCTACATCGAGCGGGAAGACTTCATGGAAGAGCCGCCGAAAAAATTCTTCCGCCTTTCGCCCGGAGCCGAAGTGCGCCTCAGATACGCCTATTTCATCAAATGCGTCGGCGTCGTGAAAGACGAATCCGGCGAAATCGTCGAGTTGCGCTGCGTCTACGACCCCGAAACGCGCGGCGGAGATTCCCCCGACGGCAGAAAAGTCAAAGCGACCCTTCACTGGGTGTCCGCCGCCCGCGCCGTGGATGCCGAAGTCAGGCTCTACGACCGCCTTTTCTCCACCGAAGACCCCTTCAATGTCCCAGAAGGCGGAGACTGGCGCGACAACCTCAACCCCAATTCGCTGATTGTCCTCAAAGACAGCAAACTCGAACCCTCCCTCGCGTCCGCCAAAACCGGCGACATATTTCAGTTTGAGAGAAAAGGATATTTCAGGGCGGACGACAGTTCGGCCCCCGGCGCGCTCGTGTTCAACCGCTCCGCCACCCTGAAAGACTCATGGGAAAGAGCGCAGAAAAGAGACAGCGCCGCAGCCGCGCCC
>JAKQBV010000457.1 GCA_029573925.1 bacterium | reverse complement strand
CGCGATCCAGACGGGCATTGCCTCCGGCCGCAGCGTCCCGGAGATCGCGAAAGACATCGGGCGCGTGGTCAAAGACCCCGAGGAATTCCGCAAGGCCGGAAAAACCGTTTTCAAAACGGCGCAGTACCGGATGGAGATGATTGCCCGGACGGAAACGCTCCGCGCACACAATCAGGGGCGCATGAAGTTCTACAACACTGTCGGGGTGACGAAAGTTGAATGGATGGCTGTGGGCGACGAGCGCGAGTGTCCCGTGTGCCGCGAGCTGGACGGAAAGATATTCCCGATAGACAAAGTGCCGAATATTCCGGCGCACCCCCACTGCAGGTGTCAGATTCTGAATGCCTGGCCGTCCGAGATATGCGGCGCGAAGAATCTCGGTGTCGTCGCCGCGCCGGCGGAAGCCGCCTGCATCATGCCGCCGCAGGCCATCGAGGACATGGCAAAGGAAAAACAGTCCGAAGCGATCAAGATCGGTCAGTTCATTTCAAAGGGCGAATGGGACAAGCTCACAATCAAACAGCTTCAGGATCAGGCCAAGGCGAACGGCATCTCCATCGCGCGAACCAAGACCGACTTCCTCGATATCCTCAAAAAGAAAACGGGAACGGACTTCTCGCACCTGTCAGGCAAAGACCTGCAGGCTCTCATAAAAGAACACAAAATCGCCGCGCTCCGCAGCAAGGACGACCTCATCGACCTCCTGAAAGCAAAGGCCAAGCAGGAACAGATACCCGACTTCGGTTCCATGCCGGTGTCGAAACTTAAAGAGCTGTGCCAGGAGAAAGGCATCTCCCTCAATCTCACAAAACAGGAAGTCATCGATATCCTCGACGTGCTGGAACCCGGTGTGGACCACAGCGGCCTTTCCGGGCAGGCACTCATCGAGGCGAAAAAGAAATTCAATCTCCCGATTCTCAAAACCAAGGAACACCTCGTAAAGGCGCTGGAGAAAAACTTCAAAGAGGAAATCGGAAAGAAGGTCACCAAGGAAGCCGTCGTTCAGGTCGCCGAGGAAACAATCAAAAAAGAAAAAGAACAGATTGTTTCTCTGCTGGATGCCGTCAAAGTTTCCACGGACCCGAAGGATTACAAGACGGTTTTGTCAGCGATAAAGGACGCCGAAACCTATCTCGGCAAGGGCGGCTTCTCCGTTGACGACGCTTATCTCAAAGACAAGGCTGCGGAAATCGTAAAAAAGAAAGCCGAGTTCAAAGCCAAGATTCAGGCGATGAATTCAAAGGAATTGAAAGACCTCGCCAAGCAGAGCAAGATCACGCACTGGCAGTGGGGATCGAAGGACGATTTTATCGCTCTTTTAACCGAGACGGATGACGCCGCGATTCAGGCCGCGAAGGACAGCATCGAAACCAAGTGGGCGAAGTGGGCTGAGAAATACGGAAAAAAGCCAGCCGCGGGAGTCCAGGCGCCGCCGCCCAAATCGCCGCCGAAACACACGCCGCCGGCCGCGCCGGAACCGGTCGCGCCTCCTGTCCTTCAAAAACCGCACGCGGACCTGTCTTCCGGTTTCGCAAAAGTCGATTCTGACTGGGACGTGCTGGACAAGGGAAAGGCTTTCAAATACTCGAAGGACGCAAAATCGCTCGGCGGCGCTCATGAAAAATACATATA
>JAKQBV010000456.1 GCA_029573925.1 bacterium | reverse complement strand
GGGCGGTCGGGCCGCGCGCCACAAGCGTCGCCGGTCAACTCGACATCCTAGAACTCGCCGCGTTTCTGCGCCGCTGCGACGCGCTTATCGCGAACGACAGCGGTCCGATGCATATCGGCGCCGCGGTGGGCGTTCCCACAGTGGCCGTGTTCGGCCCGACCAACGCGGAGCGATACGGCCCGCGCGGCCCGCTCCACCGCATTGTGTGGCATCGCGAAAAGTGCAATCCCTGCAAATCGCCCGAATGCGGGCGCGATTCTTGCATCGGCGACATCCCTCCGGAAAGCGTCGCGGATGCGGCAAAGGATGTTCTAAACAGATAAGATGTATGACCTTGCCATAATAATCGTAAGCTATAAAACGCGCGAGCTTCTCGACAAATGCTTGGCGTCCGTCTTTTCCGCCGACTATCCTTTCTCGTACAGGGTGGTGGTGGTGGACAACGCGTCCGACGACGGCTCTGCCGAGATGGTCATCGCCAAATATCCCGACGCTTTGATAGTGAAGAACATCGAAAACGTCGGCTTCTCCGCCGCTAACAATCAAGGCATCCGCAAAACGGAGTCGCGCCACATACTGTTGCTCAATCCGGACACCGAGCTGATGCCGGGCGCGCTTGAGGCGATGGTCGATTTCATGGACGCCCACCCGAAAGTCGGAATCGCGGGATGCCAGTTGCTTAACAGCGATATGACCCCGCAGGAGTCTTGGTTCAGTTTCCCGCTCCCGTTCTCCAGATACATAGAGAAGAAGCCGTTCTATCCCAAGCTCGCGCGCGCGCTGCTCGGTCACCGCGACGCGGGCCCGGAGATATCCGGCGAAGGAACCCTCAGGGTGGACATCGTCAAGGGCGCCTGTCTGATGATTCGCCGCGAGACCGTCAACCGCATCGGCCTGCTCGACGAAAACTCTTTCCTCTACGCAGACGACATTGATTGGTGCATCCGCGCCAGCCGCGCGGGCTGGGAGAACTACGCGCTCACTTGCCACAACGTTATCCATCACGGCTGCGCGAGCACAGACCAAGAGCCTTACATCACCATAACCAGCTCCCGCAGAAGCGCGCTCTACCTCTACCGCAAGCACTACGCCGCTCCTCTTGTGGCCGTGTGGTCCCTGCTGATTTACTCGGAAATATTATACAAATGGGTTCTCAACGAGGCTCGCGTCCGCATGGGAAGAAGAGACGACAAAACGGTTTCCCGGCGGAGAGCTTACCGAGAACTGGCGGCGGAAATATTTAAACCGAATAAAAAATCCAAGCGCAACTGATACGAGTATGGCGATAGACAAAAGCGAAATAAAAAAAATACTGATAATAAAGATAAGCGCAATAGGCGACATCGTCCGCGCGTTCCCGGCTGTCGTCTCCGTCGCCAAGATGTTTCCCGACGCCCGGATTTCTTTCATGGTCTCCGAGCAATACGCTGAACTTGTCGAGCCTTGCCCTTATATCAGCGAAATAATACCTTACAAAAAAAAGCGCAACCTCGAAGGGCTGCCGGAATTCCTAAAGTTTGCAATGGGCATCCGCGCGCGCGGCTTCGACATGATCCTCAACCTTCAGAACACGAAAAGATATGACATCATCGCCAAACTGTCCGGCGCGATCCATACCACGAAAATCGTCAACCTCGACCGCCCGGTAGACGGAGTGGAAGGCGTTTTTAAAGTCCTCGCCACTGCGGGCATCGAGCCGAAAAGGCGGCATTACGAGTTCTGGTTCACCGACGAGGACCGCGAGCGCGCCAGCGACTTCCTCGCCCGCAACGGGTTGTCTGAGTCGGATAAAATCGCGGGCGTCAATCCCGGCGCGGGATGGAAATCCAAACAATGGCCGGTAGAAAAATATGCGGAACTTTCCAAACGGCTCGTTGAAAAGGACGGAATGAAAGTCGTCGTTTTCGGCTCTGCGGAAGAAAGGAGCCGCGCCGAACGGATAAAACTGCTCGCGGGAGAGGGCGTGTTCGTCAATTCCGGCGAATCCTCAATCAGGGAAGCGGCGTTCGTCATATCAAAATGCTCCGCCTTCATCAGCAATGACAGCGGGCTTATGCACATAGCGGCGATTCAGGACGTCCCGACCGTGGGCATATTCGGCAGCACCAACCCGGCATACCACCGCCCGTGCCGCGAGGGCAACATCGCTATTTTCCGCGCGGTGGACTGTTCGCCGTGCTCTTCCCCGGAATGCAAGCTCGACTTTGAAAAATATTACTGCCTTACGTCGATATCCGTCGACGAAGTGTATAAAGCCGTCAGGAGCATAAAACGCTGACGCGCGGAGGGGGCCGAAGCAGCGCTATGAGCGCGACCGACGCAAACGAACTGGTTTCCATAGCGTTGCCGGCACGCAACCGTGAAAGCTCGATTGGCGAAGCCATACGAAGCGCGCTCGGCCAGACGTATCCCCATTTCGAACTGATTGTAGTCGACGACGGCTCTACGGACTCCACCGCCGATGTCGCGAGAAGCTTCGGGGACGAGCGGATCACGGTCGTCCGCACGGAACACGGCGGCGTCTCCCGCGCCCGCAACATCGCGCTCGGACTCATGAAGGGCCGCTACGTGGCTTTCCTCGACTCGGACGACATCTATCTTCCCAAGAAACTGGAATCGCAGGTCGCCCTCCTGCGCTCCCGGCCCGATATTATGTGCGCTTACTCTCCCTATATCGAAATCCACAAAGGCGCCGAGCAGTATCATCCATGCGATATGGGGGAGGGCGACCTTTTCATAAAGATGTTCAAAGGCAGTTTCGTGAATGTGAACACTATCCTGATAAGGAAGGAATGTGCCGACGCGGTGGGCGGATTCCCCGACGGTTTCACAACTCTTGAAGACTACGATTTTTTCCTGCGCCTCGCCGAAAGATATACATTCGGACGGGTCGCGGAGACCAGTTCGGTTTACAGGATGAGCGAGCGAGATGAAGCCGACGACACCTCCAACTATCTGCACTACCTGAAATACATCGACGGTTGCCCGGAAATCCACGGCTTCGTCGATGTCGTCAAAGAGTGAGGTCATCCATCCGGAATGGTGACATGCAACCTGAAACACACCTGCGCTGTGATTAATAAGGTCAATCGGGTGATTGCTGATCGGACAATGCTTCATTTCCATCCTCTTCTGCTATGATGTTCTCTGTCTGGGCGGCGATGTCCACCAGCCACATGCTGGTGAGCTTGACGTTAAGCTGGGCCTGCCGCACGGAGTCGTGGATGTGCGG
>JAKQBV010000455.1 GCA_029573925.1 bacterium | reverse complement strand
AAATCAGGGAAGATGATCTCTCGATTTGTCTACGTCGCCGCCAGAACTTCTCCCTGTCCCGATTATCTTCTCGCACTATCTGAAAATTAGGGGGAATCAGGAAACTTTTTCAAAAGTCTTTCCTTAAATTATCTTTGACTTTCTTTTAATAAAATCTTTCAAACCTGTCTTTGGTCACTTTGCAGATGGGGCAAACGCCGGGAGGGTTGTCGCGGGCGCATAGGTAGCCGCAAACTTTGCAGCGCCAGACAGGAATGGCGGACGAGCCGCCGAACGCGGCCCCTTGGGACGGCGCGCGCTCTGTCGGTTGCGACGCGGCAACAGGCAGCTCGCCCTTGGCGGCCGCCTCTATCAGCGCGTCCGGCCTTCTTTCCGGCACAGGCTCTACGTCCCTTTGGCCTCTTGCCACCTCGCCAGACACATATAGCGCGCAATAGCACGCGCCGTGTTCTTCAACATCGGCGTCTCTGTAGTCGCAGGGGCAAATTATGTCTAGGTCCAACTCCCTCCTGCCGCCGGACAACCGGCAGGGGCAGGCCGCGTATCCGTATCTTTCCTCGTTCACCAGCAGGCTCTCGGCCAAGTCTTTGGCGAACGGCTCGTCGGGATTCAGGAAGTATCCGCCCGCAGCCGCTTCTTTCTTCAGCTTCTCGTATTTCGCCTCGACCCGCCGCTCCCTGTCGCCTTCCGTCCCCGCGCCGCTCATAGAGACAACGCCTCCCGTATCTCCTGTTCCTTGAACCCGACTATGCAGACGCTGTCGTTCACGACAACCGTAGGCATCGAACATTTCTCGTTCCATTTTTTCAATTCGGCAAGCGCCGCGTCTTTTTCTTCGGCATCCAGCATGTCCATGTCGATATACTCGTAAGCCACATTGTTCTGCGCAAGAAACTCTTTCGTCTTCTTGCACCAGATGCACGTGCTCAAAGTGAAAATTCTGACTTTTCCTTTGTCGTTTCCGTCAACTTTCGTGGCTCCCATAGCTCTCCGCCTTTCGTCGCGTCCGCCCCCTCGGAGCGGACATTGTCGTCTACCATCAAACCATCGCCGGCGCGCCTTTGTTCCCGCCCGGCGTCAGAATTTGAATTTTCCTTTAATGTTATTTTTGACCTCGTCCTTTTTCTCCTCGATCTTCTGTTTCATCGCTTCCTTCACCTCGCCGATGGAAATTTGTCCTTTCCATGCGTCGAGTTTGCCTTTGAACGCCTCGATGTCGAATTCAGCGGGGTCGAGAGGAATTTTTCCCTTGAGCACTTCGGTGAACATGCCCGCTTCGGCGAGGACTTCCCCCAGTTCGTTGAATATGCGGACCGCGCCTTCGAGCACGTTGACTTTGGTGCCGCCCTCCTCGTCCACTTCGACGTTGAACTCAGTTCCCCGCACACCCGCCTGCGCGGTCGGCGTCCTGATTTCGAATGCCGTTTCCTTGTTTTCGATCTTGCTTACTTTCGCCCACGCCTCGCCCTTTTTCATGTCGAGCTGGTTCGGCCTCTTTTTATCTTTGTCGAGGCTCCCGACTTTGAACACCGAAAGCGCGTTAACCCTGACCTCCACGTTCTCTTCCATCTTAAGCGCCGCGAGGCTGTCCTTCATCGTCCTTATTTGATCGCCCACATAAAGGCACATGTCCAGTTCGACCGGCTCCCACTCGTTTTCGTCTGCCTCCCTGAACTGAACATCTCCCACCACGCCCGCCACGAACGCGGGACAAGGCTCCGCCGAAACCGGAGCCGAAACGCCGCACAGAAATCCGGCTACCGCAACACACACACCCGTCAGCGCAGTCAATAATCTCATCAGATATATTCCTCCGCGAACGTATTATGCAATCACAATAAAATCAAAGAGCCGCAAAGTCAACCAGTATGAAGGGAGCGTGAGCCAAGGCTCCAAAAAAGGAGAGAGCCTCCGCCCTCGAGCGGAGGCTCTCAATTTGCGCGAAGCCGGACTGTAAGCGGGATTCTGTCCAAGCCCGCGCTCGCCTCCGCGAAGGAGGGTTGCGCGAACCGTGACGGCCATTTATCTGGGGCGCGCGTTGCCGCGCGTCTCGTGCGGACTACCCGGGGCTGCGACGCGCTCGAAGCGCGCCGCGCGGGGATCGAGTTCAGAATCCCCGCCTAGGCGGGCAACCTGTCAGCCCCTACTTGTCCTTGCACCGGGCGGGGTTTGCCGGGCCGCCGTGTCGCCACGACGCCGGTGCGCTCTTACCGCGCCTTTTCACCCTTGCCTGTGCCTTCCGGCTTTCGCCGTCCGGCCATCGGCGGTATACTTTCTGTTGCACTTTCCGTGGGGTCGCCCCCCCCGGCTGTTAGCCGGCGCCCTGCCCTGCGGTGTCCCGACTTTCCTCAGGCATCTCTGCCCGCGGCCGTCCGTCCTGCTCCGCTTTAATTAATGTTAACGCCGCCCGCCGCCTTTGTCAAAATCGCATCGGACAGCCGGTTCAGCTTCGTAAGACTCGCATCCAGAATGTCTATCTTGGTGGAGAAATGGTTCTAAGAAATCTCGCCGTGTCTTCCGGCTTCGAGGTGCAGATATAAATGCCGGACGAAAGCTCGAACCCTACGGAGGGAACAACGCGGGGCATTATCTGAACGAACCAGTGATATTTGTCGCGGTGTTTCGTCCGCGCGGGATTGGCCTGAATGAAATAGTTGTAGTCGGGATCGCCGAGGCCGACATAGATGCGGTGAAGGATATCGCGCATAATCTGAGCGAGTTCGACGATTTCGGCGTCGAGCGCCTCCCCGAAAGACGCGCAATGGCGCTTCGGCGCGACCCACGTCTCGAACGGGCTTTGCGACGCGAACGGCTCAAACACTACGAAGCGCTCCGTCTCCAGCACGACGCGCTCCTTCGCTTTCAGCGTCGCCTCGATGGTGTCGCAC
This sequence comes from bacterium, assembly GCA_029573925.1. Taxonomy (GTDB): domain Bacteria; phylum UBP15; class UBA6099; order UBA6099; family UBA6099; genus UBA6099. The sequence goes on along the minus strand of JAKQBV010000455.1, from coordinate 420 downwards.
ACGATGCACCTTTTGTGGATGTCGTAATATTCCTTCGCCACGTTCAGCCGAATCTGCGTCCGGGTGGGAATAATCGGAGTGGCGAGAACCTGAGAGTGAGGGTGTTCGAGCGAAGCGCCGGCCTTCACCCCGTAGTTTCTGAAGATGTTTATCATCAGGATCTTTTCGTTTTTTTCGAGCTGGTTGTAGCGAGCGCGGTAGACGAAGAACAGCTTTTCGACCGCGCGGCGGCTCATTGTCGCAATGGTCAGGTCGTGCCGGGGCGTGTCTATGAAAACGTCATGTACTCCGAACCCTGCTATGCCGTTGAAGAGATTTGCTTCCTCGAACCAGTCCACCTCGCTCGACGGGTCGAGCGCGGGGTACTTGTTGGGGACCACGCGGACGTTCCAGCCTTCTGAGTCCGGCGCGGTGTCGGGC
>JAKQBV010000451.1 GCA_029573925.1 bacterium | reverse complement strand
CGGCGGTCTCGACCTGTATCCGAAAATTAATCCGTGAAAGGAATCTTCATGCGCTACCGGCCTGAACACTATATGTGGTACCTACCCACTCAAATCCCGGAAGCGCGAAAATTGTATCATGCTCAAAAGGAAAGAATTTTGAGCATGGCACACATGCTAATTAGCAATATCATCTAATAACAAGTATAAAAATATTAATCAAGCGTTCAGGACGGCGGCGCAAAGTTCGCAGCGGTGGGTGTGTTTTTTTTCTAGAAGGCAGGTCAGGCCGGTTTCGGCGGCGAGCGCGACCGGGCCTCCTTCCGCCAGCAGCCTTATGACCGTGTCTCGCCGCGCGCGTTCCACGATTGCGGCTAGTGGCTCGGCATGTATGTTGCCGATAATCAATTTATCCGAGAACAGGTTGGCGTTGCCGCAGCAGGCGCGCGCGTTGCCGTCCGGGTCGATCCAGACGTAGCCTACGCCGAGCGGGCCTAGACAGCCGAAACGCGTTATTGGAGCCGGAGAGCCGCGCCCCGTCGCGTTCTCTGCGTTTGCTCCCGCGTCAACTTCTCTGAAAATGAATTCGGAGTCGGGCAGCGGTTTCCACGTCGGCCTTGTGGGAGCCCAGAAGCCTAGCTTGATGTCCCCTCGCGCGGTTTCAAGCTTCGCCTTTCCGGCTCGCGCTTTAAGTCCCATAGCTGTCATCAGCAGCGCAACATGTCCGAGCCGCGCGCGCGAACGCTCCTCGTTCTTGTCGCAACAGCCGATAGCGAACCTTGTCAGGTCGAAAAAATCCGCCGCCGACACTATGAAAGCCGCGACGTTCTCAGATGGGACGCGCCTATGAAACTCGTCGCAACTGACGCGGAATCCGGCGGTGAACCCGGCCTGTTTGAGCCGCGAAAAAAGGTCGCGCAGGTAATCCGGGCGCGCGGCGGTCGCGCAGTTCGTAGGCGGCCTGTGCGGCTTCATGCTCAGCCGCCTGCCTTCCGCAACAACTTCCACCATGAAGTCCCCGCGCAATGTCGGCTCTCCGCCCACAAACTGGAACGAATGAAGCCCCATCGCTTTCGCCTCGCGCAGAACTCGCAGAGCCGCGGCGATATCCAATTCCGCGGACGCGTCTATTCTGTCGAAAGGGATGTTGCAATGAAGGCAGCCGCCGGGGCACTCGTAACTCGGAGCGAACGCTATTCCTTTAGGCGTGTATTCAGCTCGGTTGTCCATTCCGTTCCTCAAGACCGCTTTCGCTTTTGCGCCGCTTCTTTCTCCATCGCCTGCCGCACGCCCCGAAATATTTCTTCAAATTCAGCGTCACCATGTTTCCGATAAAAGGTTCGAGCATCACGCAAACCGCGCGCGCCACCGAAGGCGGAATTCCCCGGACTCCGTCGATGTTAATCTTCATAGAGCCTGTGATGCGCAGTTCGCACCCGCGCGCCGCTCCGGTCACCGACGATGTTCCCCCGCAGTCCACGTGTTCAGTGAACACAGGCGTCTCCACGCGCCAGTCAACTGTCCTGTTGGCCGCGTCTGCGTTGTAATATTCTTTCCAACTCATTTCCGGGGACATATTGAAAACCGCCCGTATCGGCGCGGGTATCGCCGCGCGCGCGAATATTTGCGCGGTGATGAATTCCCGGCCGTCAGGCAACGGCTCTCTCGATATCACTTCCACGCGGGTCACGTTCGGCGCGTATTTCTCATACTCGTCGAAATTGTACAGCGTGCGCTCGAACAGTTCGTTCGGCGAACATGGGAATTTTTCTGAAAGTTGGAAGTCGTACAAGTTCGCAGTTCCTGATTGCTCGCCGGAGCAGCAATTTCGGCTTATTCTAGCGGCTGAGTATTTTTAGTTTCAGTCTGTGGCGCGTCCGCAGGCTGTTCCGGAGCCGGGGAGGGCGGCGGCTGAACCGCAGGGTCGGCGCAACATCTTGCTCCGGAGTAGCTTCTTGCCGTACCCGGCAGCCCCCATCCGTTATTTTCGCAAGTCGGGGTCGTGTCGGTGTTTCCGGAGCCGCCTCTGAGCGTCTTATATCTCTCCTTATAGTCCTCGTTAGTCCATTCCCACGCGTTGCCGAATATGTCAGCCACGCCTTCGGGAGACACGCATTCGGGTCGCGAACCTGATGGATAGACTCCAACTGCTGGAGTCATATTCAGGGCGGCGTTGCAGGCCATCGCGCTAAATGCCGGCATATTGATTTTGTTTGGGGCGCAGGCCGGGCCGGAACATGCGCGGCTCCATTCCTCTCCTTCGCAGAGCCTTTTCCCGGCTTCTTTGCAAATCCGCGCGGCGTCGGCCCAACTCAGCCCGACCGCAGGCTTTTCTCCGGATTTATTCGGTGTCTCATGGATATCCGCGCAAAACGTTCCGTCGATGAAAATCATTCCTTCGGGACAGCTTATACCTTTGTGCCTGTCGAACATGGAAATAAATGTTGCCAGCGATTCAGGAAGAATCTCTGCCGCCATCGCGTCCGCGGCGGAAATCTTCTCGTCGATGCTTTCCAGCCTCAATTTCAGGCGTTCGGCGGAGGCGGTCTGCGACTTGTTTTCAGCTTCGGCGAGCAGAAGCGCGATCCTGTCTCGTTCCGGGCGCAGCTTTTTCAGTTCGGTCATAGCTGCGGAAACTTCGGAGGCCGTGGCGTCCAGCGAGGTTACAAGCGCATCGAAATCCACCGGACACACTGAGCCGGGGCCTTCGAGCGCGGCACGGATTTTCTCCCTGAACATCGGGGCCGCAGCCTTGGAAACCTCTATTTCGGACAAAAATTCCGCCGCTTCGTCTCTAAGCAGGTCCGCCGCCGACCGGTATTCCTGTCGCTCTATTTCCGCGCATTCGCTGAAAAAGGGCAAAAAAACAAGCGTCAGGGCGGATAGTAGAATAGATAGAGAGAAGTGCGAGAGGAGCTTCATGTGTCGTTCCTTTCAGCAGAGCGGGGCGACACGGTTCGAGCGTGTTTTGAATTTGGCCCGGCGCGCGGCGCTATGAAATCCGCGTCATTATATCAGATGTTTTTTCTTTTTTCTATTGTGCGCCGCCTGCCGTCATGATATCATAACCCGCTCTGGGCGTCCGGGAAACATTTTTTCCCGAAATGCGGACACTTTTTTTAAGAACATTATAATAGCGGCGACGGACGCGGCGCGCGTCCGGTGGAGAACGATGGAAAGAACCACTAAAGTTGTAGGAAAAGAACTCGAAAGACTTCTCAAAGAGTCCGAGTTGAAAGGCTCGGTCCTTTATGACGATATCATAGATGTCCTTTGCCTCGACGAGGAACTTGAGGAAAAAGACATCGAAGAGGTCATGGAGCGCTTCAACGCGCGGGGAATCACTATCGTCGATGAGCACGGCGACCCGATTGTACAGGGCGAGGATTTCGATAGTCGGGACATATTTGAAGACGAGGCTCGTCCGGCAAGCGAAGGCGACGCTCCCATAGATGACTCCATACAACTTTATATGAAAGACGTCGGGCGCGTCCCGCTGCTCACCCACGAAGAAGAAATCGAGCTTGCAAAACGCATCGAAGTCGGCGACGAAGAAGCTCAGGCAAAACTAATCGAAGCCAACCTCCGCTTGGTTGTTTCCATCGCTAAAAAATACGTCGGACACGTTGATATGTCCTTCCTCGACCTGATTCAGGAAGGAAACCTCGGACTGATGCGCGCGGTGGAAAAGTTCGACTACCGCAAAGGAACCCGGTTCAGCACATACGCGACATGGTGGATACGCCAGAGCATCATCCGGGGCATCGCCGACCAAGGCGCCACAATCCGCAAACCCATTCACATGGCAGACGCCATCCGCCGCCTCATCAAGACATCCCGCCAACTCAGCCAAGAGCTTGGACGAGAAGCCACCGGCGCCGAACTCTCCGAAAAAGTCTCTATGTCCGAGAGCAAAATTCGCGAGATGATAAAAATCTCCAAAGTCCCCATCTCCCTAGACACCTCCGTCGGGGACGACGACGACAGCCACTTGATAGACTTCATCGAAGACAAGCGCAATCCGCGTACCGAGGAAACCGCGTCCTACACCGCGCTCCGCGAGGAAATAAAGGACATGCTAAGCAACATAGGGTTCCGCGAGCGCCGCGTGCTGGAGCTTCGCTTCGGCCTTATCGACGGACACCCCCGCACCCTTGAAGTCGTCGGCAACGAGTTCGGCGTCACCCGCGAGCGCATCCGCCAGATCGAGGCCAAAGCCCTGCGCAAACTCAAACAGTTCTGCCACGCCAAGAACCTCGAACGCTTCCTCGAAGAAGAATAAACCGGCGAAACGACCATGTTTTTCAATACCCCGGCGTTAGTTTATGTTTAATTTGTCGTTTTGCCATTGTGAAAATATTTTTTCGCCGAACGGATATTCAAATCAGAATCGTGGCATAATAAGTCATGCGAAAAATCCATATGGCGAGCAGCCTTCTGATTGTCGTCTTGGCGGTATTCGTATTTTCTCATCTCGCGTTGTCGTGTTCCGAAACAGGGAATCCTTTCGCAATGAGAATGCCTGCTGTGGGGGCGACGGCGTCAAGCATAGAAGACCAATTTACTCTATATAGCAATCGAAACGCTGAGATTTCGTCAGCCGGAACTTTGGACCTGAACAAAGACGAACCCTTCGACAGCTATATCGTTATGCCTGTTCCGCCTGAGATTTTAGACGTTTATGTCGTTGAAGGGCATCAGGGATGGAATTTCTTTGTTAAGGCAAAATTTAACAGACAGAAGAGAATTAAGGATTTGCTTTTTGAGCCGTTGGATTTTCGAGTTGAAAACACTGCCAAAAGAGAAGTGGCGGTATTCTTCGCCAAAGCAAGAGACGGCGGCGGATCAACATTTGTTTCAAGAATAGATATGACATGCGCGTCAAACTGCGATGGTGAGGAATCTTTGTGGACCGCTGAAACGAGTTCCAGACTATTAAATATTTTAAATAGGTTTGACGCTTCAGTCAATTATTTCGTAGCTGTCTCGGACGAATACGGGAATATTGCGACGGAATTGCCTGCCATTTTCAACGGTCCGGATTCCGACATAACTGGATATGATTATGAAGCCTCAATGTTCAATTGGAATTATTTCCTCACAAAAGGTTATTCAACATTGCCATTTTCAGAAGATTCGGAATTAACAGTTGTGGACGCTACTGATTCTCTCTTGACCAAAGCAGATATACTCGGTTTTAGAGCGGCCGCTTCCAGAACCAGCATTTATTACGAAGTTGCTTTCGCTGCCGACCCTAATCCTTTTTTCACAAGAGATGATAATAATATTTAATACTATTCGATGAATATTTTTACTCCCGGCGCCAACAAAGGGACGGTTTTTGACGGAGTAGGGCAGATGATAGTCAACATGTCTTTCCCAGTAGCTAATTACTATATTGACTGCGGGTATCTGTTGACGGCGAACATCGGCAGTTGTTATATGAATGAAACCGGAGAAGGCATTGTTTTCGGCAGCGATTGCTCAAAAGAATATAGTTATCACTTCATGTCAAAAAGCATGGCCGCTAGAAATGCCGGAACCAAAGTTGATTCCGGCGCAAAAACCCCGTGATGTGCGGGGTTGATTTTCAGGCCGCAAGGGACGCCGAATGACGCAGCCGCGAATGGAACAGTCGAAAAACGGGCGCGAGGACGCAGCAGGGCGTGTTTTCCACCCCGAACAGAG
>JAKQBV010000448.1 GCA_029573925.1 bacterium | reverse complement strand
TTCTTGGCGTTTAAGGACAAGTTGTTCTTCTACTTTTTTCAGGGCGGAGGGAACCCTTTGTCATTCGCTCCTCAGAGCATGTATGTGTCTGAGCGCTCGGCGGAAGGCGAATGGTCTCAGCCGAAACCGTTTTACGAGCCGGGATATGTCGTGTGGCGTGTTAAAGAGCGAGGCGGCAAGGCTTATATGAGCGTGTATAACGGAGTCGGCCTTTATTCTGACGAGCATCGGGAAGGCTCTCTGCAATTGCTTGTGTCAGACGACGGCTTGAATTACGCGCCGGTTGACGGCAAAAAAGTGACCGCCGAGGCTAGCGCCGAAGAAGGCGAATTCGAGTTCGACGAGGATGGAACTTTGTACGCGACAGTCCGAATGGAGATGAAGGGGGGGCAGGTTTGCTCCGCCCCAAGAGACAACCTGACCGCGTGGAACTGCAAATTCACTCCTTTCAAATATGATTCCTCTCTTATGTTCAGACATGGTAAGGATTTTTATGTGGTGGCGAGAAGAAATGTAGACGGCAAATACAACCGGGAATCAACCATCGTGCCGGAATCTCTACGCTCTAAGTATTACCTTGTCAGATATTCCCTTTCCCGCAAGCGCACCGCGCTGTACCGCCTTGACAAGGAAAAACTTGAACTCGTCCCGGTATTGGACTTTCCGTCCCGAGGCGACACGGCATTCGCTGGCATAGTGAAAATCGACGACAATAAGTATTATCTTCTGAACTACAGTTCCGACGTCGACGGTTTCGACTGGAGTTGGATCTGGGGCCAGATAGTCGGAAGCAATATCTACGGAACTATATTGGAATTCAAATAGATTGAGGAAAGATATCGGCTTTTCCAGATCGGATTGAAATGAAAATCAGATTGCGCGACGCTTCTGAAAGCGATCTCGAAGCTCTTGTCGAAATGCGAGTAGCCTTGCAGAAGCACCTTGAGGCCCGGGATCCGGAGATATGGAAATTCTCGCAACGCGGCTTTGAGATAGCTCCTCTCGAAGTGAAAGCCAGACTGCGCAGCAAGTCCTCCTATATGAGTGTCGCTGAAGACGAAAACGGCCGCATCATCGGAATGATAATGGCGGAAGCGGCGCGAGACGAGTACCGCGATCCCGAGCGCTTCGGACACATACACTGGGTTTATGTCGAAGAAAACAGCCGATGCCGGGGGCTGGGGCGCTCGCTGGTCAAAACGGCTCTCAACTTTTTCTCGCGTCATGGGGTCGAGCAAATCACGATCGGTTACGTTGTCAATAACCCGGAGGCGCACTCTTTCTGGAACAAACTGGGTTTTGTGGCGCGAGTCACTCATTCCAGCGCTACTTTAAATTCTATTGCCATGAGCCTTTCGGATGCGTCGAAAAACGGCGGCGGAAAAGACGCATAATATTTTATTTGCAGGAGCCTTTATTGATGGGAATCTTTCCTCACAAATGCCCGCCTCTGGCCACAGAACCGTTTCTCATGAGGCGCGGGAGAGTCGGATGCCTGCTCATTCATGGGTTTACCAGTTCTCCCGCTGAAATGATTTTCTTGGCCGACTATTTGGCGGAACGAGATATTACTGTGAGCGGAATACAACTGGCCGGACACGGAACCACCGCCGATGAAATGGCTTTGACAGGATGGCGGGACTGGGCTGAATCCGCCGAGCGCGGCTTGACTGAACTTCGAGCGATATGCAACGAGGTTTTCGTGGCCGGACTCTCTATGGGCGGAGCTTTGACTCTCTACCTCGCTTCTAGACACGATCTTCCTGCCGCTATCTGCATGGCCGCCGCATCTGAGATTCACGATTGGAAGCTTTTATTGCTGCCTCTTTTCAAGCGTTTTATTCGTTATTTTCCTAAAATCGGCGACGACTTCGTGGACAAAGAGCAATCAAAATATATTGTCGATTATGATTATATCCCACTTAACTGCCTTGTAAGCCTTATAGAGTTTTCCGCGGTCGTAAGAGAATGTCTTCCGAAGGTGACTTGTCCCCTTCTGGCGGTTCAAGGCAGGAAAGACAAGCTTGTTCGCCCGGAAACCGCGCAACGTATTTATGACTCTGTTTCCAGCGTAGACAAACAGATTCTGTGGCTTGATAATTCAGGACATTGCGCCCCTGTCGATGCCCAGAGAGACATCGTTTTTGAGAAAACCTACGACTGGATTCGCAGCCATTCGCGTCTTATGTCATGAAGCTGGCGCTACAATAAACCGCATCCCGGCATTCAACCAGAGTCGGTCAATGTCATTCCATAATCTTTTATTAGGATTCGGTTTAAAATAAAAACCGGGCGGCTTTTTCTTCCAGCCGCCCGGATGGTTTCTATTTAGCGTGAGATCGCCAAATGCCGTCGCACAATTACTTGATCGCTATCCTGTTGCCAATCATATATTCCTCTATCTTGTCGATGAATAGAGTGGATATCTTGGCGGAACTGGAAAGCATGCCGACGTCCGTGACTTTCGCTTCGGCAACTTTCTTCTTGTTCTTGAAGATAAGTATGCTCTGTCCGACTTTCAGCTCGGTGAAGCTCAAAGACAGGACGCCGTCGCCTTCATGGAAAGAATAAGCGTCAATCATTTCAAGCTTGGCTTCCGGTTCGGGAACCGGGACTGGCTTGGGAGCCGGAGCCGGTTCAACTTTCGGCGCGGGAGCAGGCTCGACCTTAGGGGCCGGAGCCGGCGCGGGTTCCGGAGCTTTAGGCGCGGGAACAGGCTCAACAGCCTTCGGCGCGGGAGCAGGCTCGACCTTAGGGGCCGGAGCCGGCGCGGGCGCGGGCTGTTCTTTTACCGCTTCCTGCTTCTTCTCAATGAGAGCTATCTTGTCGCCGATCATATAGTCTTGAAGTTTATCTACGAACAATTTTGTGACTTTCGCTGAACTGGAAAGCATCGCCACATTGGTGATAGACGCTTCGGCGATTTTAGACTTGTTCTTATAAACTGCGATGAACTGTCCGACCTTCAAGTCGATGCTGCTTAACGACAGAACGCCATCGCCTTCGTGGAAAACATAAATATCCAACATTGCAGGTCCGGCTTCCTGAACTTTCACAGGTTCCGCCTTCGGGGCAACCGGAGCCGGAGCCTGTTTGGGTTCGGCTACAGGTTGCGGTTTGGGCTCTGGCGCGGCTTCCACCGGTTTCGGAGCAGGCTTCTCAGCCTTTTCCGTCTTTGGTTTCGGCTGTTTTGGGCCGAATTCATATCCGACGGAAACCTTGTGCGTGTCGCCCAAGTCTGAGTCGTCGTACGCATAGTCAAACGACCAACCGCCTGAAAGCTTGGCAAGGCCTACGCCTGCGGTGAGATTCCCATCGTTCGAGCCGAGTCTTACCGCAAGTTGCGGAACAATCCAGTATTCGGCTCCAAGATGGAATACCTCGTCGTCGAGCACGTTTGTGTCGATGTCGCCTGCCAGAGTAAGCTTTTTGCAGGGAGACTTGTAAGCTACGCCGAATTTAGCGTTCAGCGGAACCTGATCGTCGCCCAACTCTACCGGCACGGCATTCTGAAGATTCAGACCTAGCGTCCAATTGTCATCGATCTTGTACAGAGCGCCGAGGTCCAATCCTATTCCGGATTCGCTGTACGTGAACAGTTTCATGCTCATGTACTTTAAGGTGGCGCCTATCCAGAGATTATCTAGGGCCTTCATCCCATAGCCGGCAAGGAAAGACGTTTCCGTCTCGTTGACGAACCCGCCGGGATCGGGTCTGCCGTTGTTTATCTCAACGGCTTGAATGCTGCTTATTGAAGACCTGTAGAACGACAAGCCCATGCCCGACTGTCTCCATTCGATGGGGAATGAAAGTGTGAGCATGTCGGTGTTCATATCCCATTCATTCAGCGATGAATGAACAGTGTTAAACCCGATCTTGTCTACCATTCCCAACCCGGCTGGGTTCCAATAGACCGAGTCCGGTCCATCGGTTACCGCCACGAACGCTTGGCCCATTCCTCCGGGCCGCGCCGAAGCTCCTTTGATCAGGAAGTCCACCTGATCCGAGGCTTTGGCCGCGATGGTTGATCCCAACAGGAACAACCCCACAACAATTAGAATTGCTGATTTGGCTCTCACGTTGTGCTGCTCCTTTCTTCTTTTAGGCTCCGAAATCGTCCGTCGGAAACC
>JAKQBV010000428.1 GCA_029573925.1 bacterium | reverse complement strand
GGGCGGTGATGAGGGAACCGTTCGAGTGGCCGAGCAGGAAAAGGGACGCGCCGCGCAACTTCTCCTCGACCACGAGCGTTCTGAAACCGTGAAGGTCGTCCACGTACTGGTCGTAACTGTCGATGTGCCCGCGCGCGCCGGGAGATTTCCCGTGTCCCCGGTTGTCCATCATGTAAAAAGACATGCCGCGCGAGTTGAAAAACGCCCCGACATGGTCGTATCTTCCTATATGTTCGGCAAACCCGTGAGTCCCCATTACCACCGCGCGAGCGCCTTCAACCTCATGCTCGACATATCTAAACCGCCCGCCGCCATTATTTGTGAAATAATCTTCTCTTTTCATCTTCGTCGCGCCTCCGCTCATCAGCGTTTACGAATTATACATTAATTCCGGGCGGCGCGCGCCTTTCGCCTCCCGGTGGTTCTATCCTTGTCCCGGCGGGTTTATAATAGCGCCATGCGGGATTGGACCGAATCGAACATGGCGGCGCTGGATACGGCGGGGCATATTTATTTCCTTTCTGGAATAGAAACTGAAATAAACGTCTTATTTGAAGAGAGCCGAGAGGAGGGAGCGCCGACGCTCCGTGTGTCTGCTCCCGGCAAAGAGATTTATATCCACAGCAAGTTCTTTCCTCGAAAAGAGGCCGTCCGCTGGGCGGAAAGCAGGAAGCAGGGCGGTTCAGTCTTCGCGTTCGTGTTCGGATTCGGTCTGGGGTATCACGTTGAAGCGCTTCTCGAACTAAGGCCGGATATCAAAAGAGTGATTGTGGTGGAAGCCGGGACAGAGGTTTTTCGCGCCGCTCTGTCCGCGCGCGATCTGTCGTGCCTGCTGTCGAATCCCAGATTCAAGCTTCTGGTCGGCAGTTGTTCGGAACTTATGCCGCTTATCGGCAGATTGACGAAGGAAATGTCCGGCATAAACGGAGCGAGCGAAATGGGAGTTTTTCTTCATCAACCCTCAGTGGACGCGTTGCCGCGAGACGCCGCAGACATCAGAGACATGCTCGAGTATCTGCGCCTGTCCGGTTCCTTAAAAGAGGTGATGAAGGAACAGAGGGAGCGCAATATCGAGGCCAACAGGGAAATCTTCGAGGCGGCGCGCGGTGTGGCCGAGTTGTTCGGGTCGCGCTCGGGCAAACCCGTCATTGTCGCGGGAGCCGGGCCTTCTCTGGACATAAGCCTCGGCCTCCTGAAAAGCCGCGCCGAAATCCCGGAGATTGTCGCGGTCGATTCCGCTCTCGCCTCATTCCATCTTGCAGGATTGCGGCCGGACTTTGTTGTAAGCGGAGACCCGCAGGAGTTGGCATCCAGATTCTTCAGCGGACTGGACATAGAAAAAGAAAAACTCATTTTTTTCCCGTCATCAAATCCTAAAGTGGCGGCAACGTTCGGCGCCGAGCGCTCGTTTGCGGCCTGTTCGTCGATCTCCGAGACCGAAAAAAAGATTGACGAAATCCATCATAAAGGATTGCTTAGATTTTCCGGCACCGTTCTGATGGCGGCGCTCGATTTCGCTTATAAGACGGGGGGAGACCCGATTCTTCTGATAGGTTGCGATTTCTCGTTCGCCCCTGACCGCACGCACGCCTCCGGCAGCCGCGCTGAAGGAGCTATTTCTAGACACGGCAGACTCAGGCAGACTCCCGGCATAGACGGTTGCCCGGTGGCGACTTCTGACGTTCTGTATCTCTTCAAGCGTGTTGTCGAGGACTACTTCAAATACGAAATGCGGGGAAAGGCCAATCTCGTGAACTGCACGGCTAGGGGCGCGTTGGTCGAAGGCATTCAACACTCGACTCTGGAATCCGCCCTCGACTCCGCGACCGGCTCCCGCGCGCAAGAGCCTCTCAGTCAAGAAACCTGAACGTTTCCATGAACTTCATGTATTCGGGCAGCAGCGAGTCGTAGTTGTTCTTGACCGCCCACCACGTTATAACGTGAGTAAAGTCCGGACCGAAGACCTCTGTATAAGTTATTTTCAAAGGGACGAACATCGAGCCGGTGAAAGTCACGCTCCTTGCCGGGACGCCCGCGACCGTTGAGGTTTTCTCCTCCACCCGCTTGAACCCCTGCATCTGCGCTTTCATGAAATCCACCATCTGGTCGACGGGGTTTTCCCGCTCTTCGGGGGCATACTTGTTGAACGTAAAAATGGTGAAGTTCGAGCCGACGCTCTTGGTGTTCACGGCGGTGAACTCGGAAACGAACTGGTTGCCGAGATGCAACCTTTGAAAATTCCAGTCCGGGCCGGGTCTGCGCAGAGTGTACTTGTGTTTTCCATTTATGAACGCATCGCCCTCGACCCGCCAATCCTCTCCCGCCGGGGGAATCGCGACATTCGTGTTGGAGAACATTCCCATGAACTGGCTCAACTGGGTGATGAGGGCTTCAGGGTCGGGTTGCCGCAGTTCGGGCGGAGGCGTTCTGGTGGGAATCTTGACGGACTGCCAGACAAGCCCGGATAGTTCGGGAGCCATATCCGCGCGCGGAACGATAACCGCAACGGCGTCCCTGCCGATGGAGGATACTTCGATATGCGCGTCGGCGGCGAAAGCCGCGCGCGCGGCGCGCCTGAACACGCCGGCGAACAGTTCGGCGTCCGGCGCGGAATCCCACACGGTAAAAAACGCGCCCGCTATCTCTCCTCCGGGCAGTTCGTATATGAGCAGCCTGTCCCCCGCCCAGCCGGAAGCGGCGCTCGACGCTTCGGAATCGTCTTTCATCCACTCCGCCAACAACCGGCGCAGTCCCCACTCGCCCAACGTGTCCTCGTATATCTTCGCCGAGCCTTCGGGCAGCGCGTCGGACAGTTCCGGAGTCTCCACTTCCACCGGGTTGTCTCTTGACTCGAAGAACTTTTCCGGATGAAGAATCTGCTCGGAACTGACCGGCAGCGAGAAGTAAGCGCTGTCCATCAGCGGCCCCGCCCCGGTTGAGCGAAGGACTGCGGCGAACTTCGCGCCCGCGGTATGGGGAAACGCGGCGTCCCGCGCTAAGGCCTGCGGCGCGGCTTCAAACTCCGTCTTCGGTATGTGCGTCACGAGCGGAATGAACTGCGAAACAACGCCTTCCGCGTTGGGCAACAGGGTCGATTTGACCCCGTAGTTGCGCAGCATATAGTCCATCAGCATCAGGTTGGCGTCGCCGTTCAGCAACGCAAGCGCGGCCATCCTCATATCGGACGGCATCGCCGGGTCGGCGAGTTTGTCGTATATTCCGAAGTTTGAGTCGAGCAGGGCGAGCGCGAACTGGCGCGCCAGAGCGAACTCAGGCTCCTCGACCTTGAGAACTTCCATTGTCTTGGCTATCAGGGGGGAATTCCATCCGGGGGCAGTTAAGTCGCTTGCCAGAACCACCGAGCGGGTTTCCGGGTCGTAGAAAGCCCTTGCGCCCGCGCGAGCGAATCCGTCGATAGCGCCCTGCAAGTCTCGCTCTTCGGGAATCAGCCGAAGGAACTTCCACGCCGCCTGCGCGGCCTTTCCGTCAGGCCCTGCAGCCAGCGGAAAATATCTTCCGGCCAGCCTCGCGGCCCGCGCGCCAGCCTCCCTCGCGCCGACTATCTCCACCTTCGGCTCGAACTTGTATTCGAGGCCTCTTAGCAATTCATGAGTTATTCTTATTTCTTCGATAACCTTTTTATTTGCAGTGTCGCCGCCGGAGGCAAACGCCGCTGAACACGCCAATGCCGCAAGCGTTATTGCCGCAAGTATTGTTCTCATAGGATCAACCTTTTATCCGGAATCGCCGTCAAACAAAGCGTGTCCGGAGCGATTTTTCACAACGGCGAGCGCTTCGCCGCCGAGCTTCAGGGCAGGTTCAAAAGACAGCCGTCGTACGCTCTGAGCATGTAGGCGCGGAGCGGGAGAAGTCTGGCGGCCAGCTTGTACTCAGAGCCGTCGAACTCCAATATCGATTTGGCGACGACTCCTCTCGCCGCCGCGTCCGCGAGCGAAATGGTTTCCCCGCCGAAAGTTATCGTCACGGCCGAAGGATCCGCCGACGCCGCGCCGGACACTCCGATTATGTTCCAGCCCCTGTCAAGCATCACCGTTCTGGCTGAGGAAGAGGCTTTAGCTACGAACCGCTTGGCAGCCGGGTTCCTGACTTCCACCCATACAGCCCTGCCCCCGCGCGCGTTCATCGCCTGTAGCGAACTTCTGAAATCGCGGTCGCTTATGTCGAACATCGTGGCCCCGGAGTCTATAAGCTCCGACAGTCCGCGTTTAAATTCTTCCGGAAGCTCTTCGGGCAGATATATCAGGTTCCAGCCTTTGACGAGAGACAAGTCAATCTCGGATTCCGCTGCCGTGATAACGGTATCAACCGCGTCTGCGATTTCCTGAGCAGTCTCGCGCGCCGCGTCCGCGGCTTGGCTTGCGGCTTCCGCCACAGCCGTGGCGTCCGCCTTCGACGCAACTATGGTTTCGCTTACGTTCCCTACGGAGTCGTGCAGTTTGACATAAACCTTCCCGGCGCCGCCGGCAGTCAGAGCGCGGGTTTTTCTGCTGGAGAACGACTCCCACGCCGCCCCAGCGAAGTCCGGAGAGTCGGACACCATCATGCCCGTCACTCCGAGACCGGGGATGCCGTAGGAGACATCTGGGCGGGCGATATTGAAGCGCGAAAAAACGTCCGAGTTGTCAGCAGCCGCTATAGCAAGCTCGACATCGCTGTTTGAGCCTGACACGGGCAACAGTACCGCCGAGCCTGAAGGAGCCGTTCTGTCTATCACTATGTAGTCCGCGTACGCGGGCGACTCGACCCCGCCCTGCGCAGCTCTGAATTTCACGTAAACCGCCTTCAATCCGTCCCCGCCGTCTATCGTCCAGTTAGCCGAGTTTGAGAACGGCTGCCACGCCGCGCCCCTGAACGACGGGTCTCCGGATATCATCATTTCTCCCGCCGGAAGCAACGGCGCGTTATGGTTGTAGTAGTTGAGGCTCAGCAACACGTTGGGCGACGAGGCCGCCATCCCGCTTTTCATTATCCTTACGGGCAGTTCGGAATCGCCTCTCCCGGTGTCAACCGCGAGCGCGCTCTTCACAATCTGATAAACGCCGTCGTCGAGCAGTATGGTCGCGTGAGTCAATCCTGTTTTTACGATGTTGACGGCGCCGTCGTAGAACGCGTTTTCAGCCGGCACGACCACTCCGTCGTCAGTGGAGAATATCGCCGTGTAGTCCACCATTCCGGGAACGCTGTTCCCTGAGTTAAGGTCTGCGAGAAAATCGCTGGACACCGTCATCTGCCTTGCGGCTTCGCCGGGGCCTACGGCGGCGATAACCGTGCCTCTGTGCGGAGTGGATATCGTCACAAGGTCGTCGACCGAGGCGACTCCGCCAAGTTCCTTGATATAATATCTGGCGACCAGACCGCCCTCGCTGTGCGCCACGATATCGACTTTTTCAGCGCCGGTTTCGCGGAGAACGCCCTGCACGAAATCCTTGAGTTTTGCGGCGCTCGCGCGGACATCCGCCATCCCGGCAGTGTCAAGCGCTATCACATGCGTCGAATACCCTTCGTTTTTCAACCGCTCCGTGTAGTAGAGCCAGTTGATTTTCGAGGTCAGTTCGGACGCCACCGCGCCGTAGCCGTGAACGAAAACCACCGGGGCGCGACCCTTCTCTGCGGCGACGAATCCGTTGACCGGGCTGAATATCTGCGTCGCCACCGAACGAGTCTGAGACACGTTTCCGGCGGCGTCCCGGAAGCGGACATACGCCGCCTTCTCTCCCGTTCCAGCGCTCACCGTCACAGTCTTCGAGCCTGCTAGAGGCTCCCACGACGCCCCGGCGAACCCGGAATCCGTCGAGACCTGCATATCTCTTGCTCCTATGCCCAGTATCCCGTAGGCCTCTAGCAGATTGGTCACTTTGAAATAACCGTATTTTTCAGCGTTGTCGGTCGCGGAAATCTTCAGCGTCATCGTCGATTTTTCAGCGTCCGTCGCAGATATCGAGACCGTTCCGGTCGGAGCCTCGCGGTCGATTATTATATAGTCAGCGTAGGAAGGAGATTCGACGCCGTCAGCCCCTCTGAATTTCACATGGACGCCCAGAAGTCCCGCGTCCTTGCCAGAAATATCTAGATTCACCGAATTCGAGAACGGCTGCCACGACACCGCGCCGTGGAACATCCCGTTCGTGGCCACCATCATCTCCGTGACAGGAGCCTGCGGGGAAAAATGGTTGCAGGGTTTCAACCTTACTTCCACTGTGTTTTTATTTGTGGACATCCCCGGCTCGACTATCTCGACCGGGCGCTGTCCTTTCGAGAACAGGTATTTGTAAGATATCGCATTACGCAAGACCTTGTACGGTTCCGGCGCGAAAAGTATCCCGCCGTGGCCGAGCAGCATGAAATTCACGTTCACCGCGCCGTCGAAGAACCCGTTCGTGCCGGGGAGCACGATCTCGTCGGCATGGCTGAACATCGCGGTGTACTCGACTCCGCCGAACAGGGTGTCGCCGGAGTTAAGCTCCTGAATGAACGGGCTGGCGACTTCCATCTGGCTAGTTCCCTCGCCGAGCAGCCCCATGCCCGCGTGGGCGACGGTCGTGCCCCTGTGCGGAGTGCTGATCGTCACCAGATCGTCCACGAACTGCGCGCCGCCGAGTTCTCTGATGTAATATCTCGAAACGAGGCCGCCCTCGCTGTGAACCACCAAGTCGACTTTCGGGGAGCCGGTCCTCGCCACCGTCGCGGCAACGAAATCGCGAAGCTCGCGCGCGCTCTTCTTGATGTCCTGCATCGCCGCGTTGCCCAGCGTAATCTCCGAAACGTCGAATCCCTCGCTCTTGAGCCGTCCGCCGATATAAGACCAGTAAACCACGACGCTCAAGTCTCCGAGTATCGAGCCTGAATGACCGTGCACCAGCACGACCGGCTGCCTCGCTCCTTCGGACACCATGCCGATGTCCGGAGCGTTGACGTCAATGACTCTAATGTTGCCGGTTGCCACCGCGCTGACGTTTCCGGCGGCGTCTTTCGTTTTAACGTAAACCGTCTTCAAGCCGCTGCCGGGGCCGAGATTGACGACGGCGCTCTTTGCGAACGGCTGCCATGACGCGCCCGCGAACGCAGGGTCCGCGCTGACCATCATCTCCTTCACGCCGAACTCTTCCATCCCGTAAGCGAAAAGCGCGTTCCACACCTTGAACTTCTTGTAGTCGTCCGTATTGTCCGAAGCGTCTATGCCTATCGTCGCCGAAGATTCAAGC
>JAKQBV010000380.1 GCA_029573925.1 bacterium | reverse complement strand
CTCAACACGGCGGCCGTCCTGAACCCCGGTCTGATAAACGAGTCCTCCGAAATTTTCGGAGCGCAGTGCATAGTGGTCGCGATCGACGCGAAGCGCGTGGGCGACGGGTGGGTGGTTTACACTCACGGCGGCAGGAAGCCGACGGAGATAGACGCGGTGGAGTGGGCGGTCGAAGCGGAGAGGCGGGGCGCGGGCGAAATCCTGCTCACCAGCATGAACCGCGACGGCACGAAAATCGGATATGACAACGAGTTGAATCTCGCCATCTCCTCCGCGGTGAGAATCCCTGTGATAGCGTCAGGCGGAGCGGGCGAGCTTTCTCACCTCTATGACGCGATACATGACGGCAAGACAGACGCCGTTCTCGTCGCCTCTCTGTTCCACTACGGGATTTTCACCATAAGGCAGGCAAAGGAATATCTGCGGGACAGGGGAATCGCGATGAGGCTGTGACCTCATTGCGCCAAGAGAGAAGGTTTCGACATGGATTTGAAATTCGATGAAAAAGGCCTTATTCCCGCTATCGTTCAGGACGAAAAAAGCGGGGACGTCCTTATGCTGGCGTACATGAACGAGGAGTCCGTGCGGCGGACGCTCGAGACGGGCACGACATGGTTCTGGAGCCGCTCGCGCAGCGAGTTCTGGAACAAGGGCGCGACCTCTGGCAATTTTCAGAAAGTGAAAAAGGTGATGTACGACTGCGACTCCGACGCGCTTCTGGTGATTGTGGAGCAGAGCGGCGAGGGGGCCTGCCACACGGGCGCATGGTCCTGCTTTTTCAGGGAGTTGAAAGGCTGATCTTCATGGCGGAGACAGGCCCTCCCAAATTTTTCATTAAAACATTCGGTTGCCAGATGAACATGGACGACTCGGCGTCGCTCGCGCGGATGCTGCGCTCGATGGGCATGGCGGAGGCGGCGACGGCGGAAGAGGCCTCGCTGGTTCACGTCAACACGTGCAGCGTGCGGCGCAAGGCCGAGGAGAAGATGTTGAGTTTCATCGGCGTGTTGCGCAACCGCAAAAAAACAAGCGGCTCCCCAGTCATCTTCGGCGTGGGCGGATGCTCCGCCGAACTGGCCGACATCCGCGCGGAAATCCGCGACGCGGACTATGTCATCGGGGCGGGCAGGCCGCAGGACTACGAGGAAATTATCAGGGAAGCGGTGGTCGAAAACTTTCCCGGCTTGACGGCAGGAACGGCTCCGTTTGCGGCCGGCCCGGCGTCCGCTTTCCAGACCGTCGTGCGCGGCTGTTCCAACTTCTGCTCGTATTGCGTGGTTCCTTACGCTCGCGGCCCGGAATCCAGCCTGACTCCGGCTCGAGTCAGAGCGGAAGCCGCGATAAAGGCGGAGGAAGGAGCGCGGGAAATCGTACTTCTAGGCCAAAACGTGCTTGCTTACGGGCTGGACTTATCGCCGAAAGTTTCTCTTCTCGACGCCATAGCCGCCGTCCACGATCTGCCGGGGGTAACAAGGATAAGGTTTGTAACATCGCACCCGAAATGGGTGACGGAGGAGTTTCTGCGCGGACTGTCGGCGCTGCCGAAAGCGTGCGGCCATTTCCACGCGCCGTTCCAGAGCGGAGACGACGAGATACTCAGGAGGATGCGGCGCGGATACGACGCCGCGTATTATCTCGAAATGATAGAAATGATAAGAAGTCACTCGCCGGGCTGCGGCATATCGGCGGACGCGATTGTGGGGTATCCCGGAGAGACGGAAGAGCAGTTCGAGCGGACGCTTGAGCTGGCCGCGCGAGCGCGCGTGGATCAGTTATACGCGTTCAAATATTCGCCGCGTCCGGGAACCGCCGCCGCCGGGCAGGCCGACGATGTGCCGCTCGAAGCCAAGAAGTCGCGGCTTGCGCGGTTGCTGGATTTGCAGGAGAATATATCGAGGGAAATCAACGAAAGCCTTGTCGGCGGAATCGCGGAAACGATGGTCTTCGAGTCTCTTGGCGGAGAGCGGCGGCGGGGGCGGACGCGGGAGAACAGGATAGTGGATTTTTCGAAGCCAGACGGAGTTTGCGCCGAGCCGGGAGACGAGTTGCTTGTCCGCATCGCGGGAGCGTCTCCGCACGCCCTGAAAGGAGAGGCCGTATGAACGCCACTCCTATGTATCAGCAGTACGCCGCGATCAAAGAGCGCCACAGGGACGCGATACTCATGTACCGGCTCGGCGACTTCTACGAGATGTTCGGCGAGGACGCGAAAACCGCCGCCGCCGAACTGGAAATAGTGCTGACCGCGCGCGAGTTCGGCAAGGGCGTGAAACTGCCCATGTGCGGCGTGCCCCATCACGCCGCCGACGGATACGTGGCAAAACTCATCCAGCGCGGACACAAGGTCGCCATCGCGGATCAGACGGAGGACGCGGTCGCCGGAAAACTCGTCAACCGCGAAGTCGTCAGAGTGGTCACTCCCGGAACATATCTTGATCTCGAACGGCTGGACTCGTCTCGGAACAACTACATACTTTCGGTGGCGGACGCCGGGGACAGGTTCGGTCTGGGGATACTTGACGTTTCGACCGGGGAGTTCAAGGCGGGCGAGATATCGAGGTCGGCGGACGTTTCGTCTCTGGTCAGGGAGATAGAGCGGCTGTCGCCCGGCGAATGCGTCGTGGCGATGCGCGATTCCGGGGCGGACGCCGCCGGCAGGATATCGGCCCGTTTCCCCGACGTGAAAGTCACCGAGCTTGACCTGATGTTCGACGCGTCGTACCACCGGGACAGGCTGTGCGCGCATTTCGGAGTGAAGACGCTGCTCGGATTCGGCATTGAGGAGTTCCCTGCGGCGATAATGGCCGCCGGACAGCTTCTGGACTATGTCAGGGACAACCTGCGCGCCGACCCCAAGCACGTGATGTCCGTTTCGCTCTACCGGCCCCGCGACGGGATGTATCTGGACGCGGCGACGCGGCGCAACCTCGAATTGACGGAAACCATGCGCGAGAAGGAAAAGAAGGGGAGCTTGCTGTGGGCTCTGGACAGGACTCTCACGCCGATGGGAAAGAGGCTGATACGCAACTGGCTCGAACAGCCTCTCAACGACCCGGCGGAGATAAACCTGAGGCTGGACGCCGTCGGCGAGCTTCTGGAAAACAGGACGGCGCGGGAGGGGGCAAGGGAATGCCTTTCGGAGGTAAGGGACATCGAGAGGCTTTGCAGCCGGATCGCCACAATGCTCATCACGCCCAAGGAGACGCTGGCCGTGCGCGACTCGCTCGCGGCGCTGCCCGCCCTCGCCGCCCTCGCCTCCGCTTTCAAGTGCGACATGCTGGAGTCCCTGCGCGCCGACATGGACACGCTGGAAGACGCGCGAGCCGGCCTTGCCGCCGCCGTCTCTGACGACGCTCCGAGGTCCGCCCGCGAAGGCGGCATCATCCGAGACGGCTTCGATGCCCGCGTGGACGAACTGCGCGCTCTGAAAAAAGGCGGACGGAAATGGATTGCCGACCTCGAAGAGAAGGAACGAAGGGAAACAGGCGTCAAATCCCTCAAAATCGGCTTCAACAAAGTGTTCGGTTATTATATCGAAGTGACTAAAGCCAATCTGGCAAACGTCCCTGATAGATACATACGCAAACAGACCACATCAAACGCGGAGCGGTTCTACACAGAGGAACTGAAAGAGAAAGAGTTCGCGATACTCGGAGCGGAAAGCAGGCTCGAAGAGCTTGAGTATCAGTTGTTCTGCGGGATAAGGGACAATCTGGCGGGGCACATCGGAAGGATGCTGAAGACGTCGCGGGCGGTGGCGGCGCTGGACGCGTTGCAGTCGCTGGCGCAGGCGGCGGAGGAAAACAGGTACTGCCGCCCGCAGGTCAGCGCGTCGGAAACGATAAAGATAGAAGAAGGCCGGCACCCGTCGCTGGACCTGACGATGCCCGCGCGCACATTCATCCCCAACGACACGCTGCTCAATTGCTCGAAGAGCCAGATACATATCATCACCGGGCCGAACATGTCGGGAAAATCGACTTACATGAGGCAGGTGGCGCTGATAACGCTGATGGCGCAGATGGGCAGCTTTGTGCCGTGCCGCGCGGCGGAGATAGGCGTGGTGGACAGGATATTCACGAGGGTCGGAGCTGTCGACGACATCACCCTCGGACTCAGCACGTTCATGGTGGAGATGGTCGAGACGGCGACGATTCTGACTAACGCGACAAAGAAAAGCCTCGTGCTGCTCGACGAGGTCGGCAGAGGCACGAGCGCCGCAGACGGC
>JAKQBV010000324.1 GCA_029573925.1 bacterium | reverse complement strand
CATGCCAGTTCCCTGCGTTTCTCCATGTCGAAGAGCACGCGTTCTCTGGCTTTGTCGATTCCGAGTTTCTTGCGAGCCTCGTCAATGCGCGCAATCATAAGTTGAGCGGCCTTAATCGGGTCCGGCTCGAACGCCCAGCATCCGCCGAATTTCTCGTCCATAGTCTCGAACAGATATTTCGTGGTCTCCTGCGCGCCCAGCGTCGGGAATGTGGTTCCGAACACAGTGTAAACGCCCGAAGAAACAAAGTACTGTCCGATAGCTATCGCTTTTTCAGACATCCATTCCGGGGCTGCGCCCGCTGCCGGCAGGTCGGACAGATCGTCTCCCAGCCCGCCTTCCTTGACCATTGCTGTGGCGGCTATGAGTATGCACGAGTTGTCAACGCATGATCCCATGTGAATGACCGGCGGCAGTCCGACGGTCTCGCATACCTGCCGCAATCCTTCTCCGCAGTATTTCGCGGCCGCTTCAGGGGAGCACAAGCCCGCTTTCGCGGCGGCTATGGCTCCGCAACCGGTGGTTAGAACCAGCACATCGTTCTTGAGCAGTTCCTTTATCATCTCCAAGTGCGCCCAGTCGTGTTTCACCTTCGGGTTGTTGCAACCGACGACCCCGGCCACTCCCCTTATCAGGCCGTTGATGATGTTGTCGTTGAGCGGCTTGTAAGAAGCTCTGAAAGTTCCGCCAAGAAGATAGTTAATGGACTCGTGGCTGAACCCGCCCACGAAGTCTTCGGTCATCTGAGGGATATGCACGTTTGCAGGCCGCTGCTTGAACATCTCAATGCCCGCCATGATGATCTGTTTCGCAGTCGCCAGCCCGTTATGCTCGTCGAACTGGATATGCCGCGCGCCTTCCATCTTTGCGATCTTGGAAGTGGTGATCACCGCTGTGTTGAAGCACTTTGCCACTGTAGGCAAAGACGGGAACACGCACTGGACGTCCACAATCATCGCGTCCACCGCGCCTGTGGAAACGGCCAGTTCCTGCGTGATGAAATTCCCGATCGGCGGAATGCCGTGTCTCATGAGAATTTCGTTCGCCGTGCAACATATTCCGCCGATGTTAATGCCTTCCGCGCCGACAGCTTTCGCGGCGTTTATCATGTCCTCGGACTGAGAAGCCGCAACTATCATCTCAGACAAAAGAGGTTCGTGTCCGTGAACAATCACGTTCACCATGTTCGGGTCAATGCATCCAAGGTTGGTTTTGCTTATGATCGGTTCCGGGGTGCCGAACAGGATGTCCTGCAAATCGGTGGCGAGCATGGAGCCGCCCCATCCGTCGCCTAGCGAGCAGCGCGCGCCCTGCATGAGCAGACTCTCAACCTCATGGTCAACGCCCATGGTGGTTCTGTGCATAATCTCCACAACTTCCCTGTCGATGCCGCGCGGAGCGACTCCGAGGTCGCGCCATATTTTCTGCCTTTTGAGAGGCGCTTTGCTCAGATACTTCAATTCGCCGTGCTGGTTGCCGAATTCCGCCAGAGCGGTTCTAGCTATGTCCGCCGCTATCTCATTAATTGGTCTGTCGCCTACTTCAATTCCGAGGTCGAGCGCGACTTTCACCGCTTTTTGCTCGTCTTTTATGACATAGTCTTTGCTCTTTCCTTCGGCCACTTCTAGCAGAGTTTCGCACACCGCGCGGCCGTGGTCCGAGTGAGCGGCTGTTCCGCCTGCTATCATCCTGATAAAATTGCGCGCGGCTATGGTGTCCACAGTCGCCCCGCAGACGCCTCTATCCTTGCCGGGCTTGTCGGGGATTATTCTGCAAGGGCCCATGGCGCATATCCTGCAGCATACGCCGTCTGTGCCGAACTTGCAGCGCGGCTCCATTGAATCCGATCTATCGAACACCGTAACATATTCGCCGCCAGTGTTCTCGCCAAGCATTTCGCAGGTCGCTTCGCAAGCGGATTGTTCTTGCGGCTGTCTTTTTTCTTTCTTTTTGGCTTTTTCTTCCGCCATTTAAATGCCTCCTTTAGCTATGCCTCAAATGCGACTTTGGCGCGTGTTGCGCGCCTTGTTTCCGCGTCGGGCTTTTCAAGACCCTGCTAATTCCTTTTCAAGCCTCGCGCGGATCTCTTTGATTACTTCGTTCACCCTCTCATCCTCGAACGGCGTCATGTTCTCTCTTCCTGAGTTGCGGATTTTTTCGCTTTCCGGGATGACGCCTAGCAGCGGATGATCTTTCAGTTCTTTCTTCAGATACTCGACGTCGGCGGGAGTTCTGGCTTCGTTGCCTACGAAGAGAATCTTTTTATTTCCAAGGTCTTCCCAGAGCGGAATTATGCGGCGGGCGGTCGAAGAGCTTTTCGCGTCCGGGCGCACGACTACCACCAGCGCGTCCATCATGCGCGTGGTTCCTCTGCCCAGATGTTCAAGTCCCGCCTCCATGTCCATGATTAGATGCTGATCGCCCTGAAAGACCATGTGAGAGATGAGAGCCTTGATGAACGCGCTCTCCGGGCATACGCAGCCGGAGCCGCCTTTCTCCACCGTTCCCATTACCAGCAGGGAGAGGCTTCCGCGCCGAAGGCAGTACTTGTCCGGTATGTCGTCCACTTTGGGGTTCAGCTTGAATATGCCTCCCCAAGTTCCGGGCTGCGCTCCGGTGCGCTCGGCGATGAGGTCTTTGAGTTCTGAAACAGGCGTGGGATGCCTGTCCTCCGGGAAACCGAGAGTCGCGGCCAGATTCGCGTCCGGGTCCGCGTCCACCGCCAGCGCCTTTATGCCCTCTTTTTCGAGGGAGTTGCAGAGCATGGCCGTAAACGTGGTCTTTCCAACGCCGCCTTTTCCTGTCACCGCAATCTTCATCTCTAGTTCCTCTCGCGCGTTTCATAAGGCAAAAAAAGGAAAGCACGCGCGGGGCGAAGCACGCTCCGCGCGTTTTCCCTCGATTCGATTAAAACATCCCCTTGACTTTGCCTGTCTTCGTGTCCACGTCTATTCGGCGGTACGCCGGGTCCGACGCGGTTCCGGGCATCAAGGTAATGTCTCCAGCCAGCGGCACTAAGAACTGCGCGCCGCCATATATGAGTATGTCCCTTATGGGGAGAATAAAGCCTTTAGGCCGTCCCTTCAATGTCGGGTTGTGGGACAGGCTCAAGTGCGTTTTCACCATGCAGGTGGCGAACTTGTCGAACTTCTTGTCCGCCTCGAACTTTTTGGCCTTTTCATTTGCCGTCGGGGAGAACTCGACTCCATCGGCTCCGTAGACTTCTTTGGCGATAAGCTCGATGCGTTTTCTCAACGGCGTTTTGTCTTCATATAGAAGTTTGAACTTGTTCTTTTCCTCGCAGGCGTCGATGACAGCGTCCGCAAGTTCCAGAGCGCCGGCTCCGCCGAACTGCCAGTGTCTGGAAACCGCGCATCTTGCGCCCGCGGCTTCCGCCGCCTTCTTCACCGCTTTGATTTCCTTCGGCGTGTCGGTGTAGAAGCTGTTGATGGCGACCACGGGGTTGATTCCCGCCTTCTTAACGGTCTCAATGTGGGCGATCAGATTTCCCAGCCCGGCGTTCAGCAGTTTGAGGTCTTCCTGCGTGTATGCTTTGTCGAGCGGCTGGCCGGGGGCGACCCTCGGCCCTCCGCCGTGCATCTTAAGCGCGCGGATCGTCGCTACTACCACCGAGCAGTTCGGAATCACTCCGCTGAGCCTGCACTTGATGTTCCAGAATTTCTCGAACCCGATGTCGGCTCCGAATCCGGACTCCGTCACGTGGTAGTCAGCCAGTTTGGTGGCTATCATGTCCGCCACAATCGAGCTTTGGCCCACAGCGATATTCGCGAACGACCCGGCATGCACAAACACCGGCTGCCCTTCGATAGTCTGCATTATGTTCGGATTGAAAGCCTTGACCATCCATGCGGTCATGGCTCCGGCCACATCGAGGTCCTCTGTGGTGACGGGCTTGCCGTCCCTGCTGTAAGCGACCACTATCTGGCCGATTCGTTTGCGCAAGTCCGCAAGGCTGGTGGCGACGGACAGTATTGCCATGACTTCGGAGCTGACCGATATGGCGAATCCGCTCTCCATCAGGAACCCGTCCATCTTTCCGCCGATGCCTATGACGATGTTGCGGAGCGCCTGAGCGCAGAAGTCGATGATCCACTTCATCTCGACCCTTTTCGGATCGATGTCGAGGCGCTTAAGCCCTTTGCCTTTCAGGATGGCGTCGGTATAGTTGCGCTCGTGCTGCATGCGCGAAGTGAGCGCCACCATGGCAAGGTTGTGAGCGTTTGTGACGGAGTCAATGTCGCCGGTGAGGCCCAGAGAGAACTCCGTGAGGGGGATGCACTGTGCGAGACCGCCGCCCGCCGCGCTGCCCTTGATGTTGAAGGTCGGCCCGCCCGATGGTTGCCTGATGGCTCCGCAAACTCTCTTGCCTCGAAGCGCCAGTCCGGGGACCAGTCCCATGCTCGTCGTCGTCTTTCCTTCGCCCAGCGGCGTCGGCGTTATCGCCGTCACCTCTATGTATTTCGCGTTGGGCCTTTTCTTGAGCCTGTTGTAAGCTTTCGTAAAATCCACCTTGCCGACATAGTGGCCCATAGGGATAAGCTCTTCGTCGAGCAGTCCCAACTCGTCGGCAAGTTGCTTGACCGGCTTCATGTCGCTCTCACAGGCTTCCGCGATCTGCCAGTCAGCCATCTTCGTCGGATCGATCTTTCTGATGTCCATTTCACCCTCCGGTTGATTATTTTTAATAATTTTATTAATCATTTTTTGTCCCGCAGCAACGCGAGCGTTTCCATTCTAGTCTTCTGATGAGTTCTAAACGCGCCTTTGACGGACGACGTCACCGTCATCGTCCCCGCCTCCCTGACGCCCCTCATCGCCATGCACAGATGTTCCGCTTCAATTACAACCATCACCCCCTTGGGTTGAAGTATGTCGTTTATGGCCGTCGCTATCTGGTTGGTCAGCCTTTCCTGAAGCTGAAGCCTTCTCGAGTACATATGCGTTACTCTAACCAGTTTGCTGAGACCTGTTATCCTTCCGTCAGACGGTATGTATGCGATATGCGCTTTCCCGAAAAATGGCAGCATATGGTGTTCGCACATCGAGTAAATCGGGATATCCCTGACCATAATTATCTCATCGAAAGCCCCGTCGGGCAATACTTTCAGAACCTCTTTGGGATCGCAGTTCATGCCGGCGAAAATTTCCTCATACATCGCGGCGACGCGGGCCGGGGTTTCAACAAGTTCTCCTCTGTCCGGGTCTTCTCCGATAGCCTCAAGTATGTCCCTTACCGCTTTTTCGATTTTCTTTTTGTTTTTCTTGTCCATTTCCGCCTGTCCCGTGTTTATTCCGCGCGCGCGCGTTTTGTTGCCGAAGAATAGCGGGAACCGTCCCCTGCGGCTAGAGCCTCCACAAGCGCCCTCCCCTTGTCCAGAGTCTCCTGATACTCCGCCGCCGGGTCTGAATCCGCCACGATTCCGCCCCCAACATTAAACCACACTTCTCCGCCTTTCGCCACTAGAGTTCTTATGACGATGTTCGTGTCCATGTCCCCGTTGAAACCGATCCAGCCTATCGAGCCTGTGTAAAAACCGCGCCTAGTCGGCTCAAGCTCGTCGATTATCTCGATTGAGCGTATCTTCGGGCATCCGGTTATCGAGCCTCCGGGGAATGCCGCCCTCAATAACTCCACCGGCCCGCAGCCATCCCTCAACGTCCCTTTCACAGTGGCCACAAGATGATGCACCGTGGCGTATGATTCGAGCGTTTTTTCCTCTGTAACCGCCACGGAGCCGAACTCGCACACCCTGCCGAGGTCGTTCCTCTCAAGGTCCACTATCATGGCAAGTTCCGCGTTGTCCTTTTCGCTGAGGATCAACTCGCTGGCGAGCGCGGCGTCGCCTTTGGCGTCCGCGTCTCGCGGACGCGTCCCCTTAATCGGGCGCGTCTCAACTTGCCGTCCGCTCTTCTTCAGAAATCTCTCCGGCGACGAGCTGATTATCTTGAAATCCCCGTAATCGAGATACGCGCCGAACGGAGCTGGGTTGATATCTCTCAATTTTTTGAAATAGGCTTGCGGCGAAGAGGACAATCCGGCGCGGAACTGTTGGGAAAGGTTCACCTGATAAATGTCCCCCGCGCGGATGTGCTCCAGCGCCTTTTCCACCGCCCGTAAGTATTGTTCTCTTGAAAAATTGGAAACCGGCGCGCGGGTTTTTGCGATGGAAGGCGCGGGAACCTCGACGACAGGCTCTTCCATCCATCTTCTTGCCCTGTCGGCGCATTTCTCCGCCGCGCCAGCGCCGCCGCCCTCCGCAGAGTATTCCACCGACGAAAGATGTGTCCTTCCGGAGAGCCGATCGTATATAAGGATTGTCCTGTAAACGGCAAAAACCAAATCGGGAAGAGGCAGATTGACCGCCGCGCGGCGCGGCAGGCGCTCGATGAACTGTCCGAGGTCGAACCCGAACGCCCCTATTCCTCCAGCGTAAAACGGAGCCTCGTTCCAGTCGCTTCTAATTTCGCAGCCTTCGATAATTTTCTTCAGCGTGTCGAACGGGTCCCCGCTCGCGTACTCCACCCTGTCCGGTAGTTCGATTGTTTGGTGAGAGCCTGAACTCCTGAAAACCAGATAGGGGTCGCAGCCGATGTATGAGAATCTGCCGAACGAATAGTCCGATCCGCCGCTCAACAACGCGGAGTAAGGAGCCCGCGAACCGATGCGTCCGTAACATTCCTCGAAAGACGCCGGCAGTTCTATTTCCCTGATGAGCGGCTCACGCGCCCCGGACTGAAACATTCCTTTTATGCCTTTCCGCCATCAGCATGAAGTTTCTTATCATGCTTTTGCCTTTTTCCGTCAGAAAAGATTCGGGATGGAACTGAACGCCCCAAATTGGCGACTCATTGTGTCTTATTCCCATCGCGACTCCATCCTCAGTCCATGCCGTTATCCGCAGACAATCCGGCAACGCGTCGACAATCAGAGAATGATAACGGGCGCAGACGACCGGGTTGGGAAGCCCTTCGAAGATTCCTGAGCCGTCGTGATGAACAAGCGAGGTTTTCCCGTGCATGACCTTTTCAGCGCGCTTCACGCGGCCGCCGAAAACATCGGCCACGCACTGCATGCCCAGACACACTCCGAGAATTGGGATGTCGCGGCCCAGTTCCCTGATGACCGCGCGAGAGACGCCCGCGTCGTCCGGCGTCCCCGGCCCCGGCGATATCACAATCGCGTCAGGCCTCATCCCGGCTATTTCCGCGGTCGAGACGGCGTCGTTTCTGAACACGCTCATTTCCGCTCCCTGTTCGCCGAAATACTGGAACAGATTGAACGTGAACGAGTCGTAATTGTCGATAAAAACAATATTCATAAAATTAGAACGGCGGGGCGCGCGCCTTCGCGCGCCCCGCTTCCATGTAATCTATCCGTTCTTTCGGCCCTTGTCAAGAGGCCGCCCGCGCACAGCAGGTTCAGTCGAACTTCGGTCTCGGCAGCAGCCCCGCCCGCTCCACCAACTCGGGCACTCTGTGCTCCCATTCTATCGCCATCAGGTGGATGCCTTTTATTCCCTCCACCTTCCGCAGTTCATCTATCTGTTCGACCATTATCTTGATGCCTTCTTCGGCCTGCTGCTCCTTCGGGACGCCTTTCATCCTCTTGATGATATCCTCAGGGATGCTGATGCCGGAGACCTTGTTGTTCATGTAGTTGGCCATCCCGGCTGATTTCAGAGGTGTGACGCCCGCCATGATGAAGCATTTCTCATGGAGGCCGCGCGCCCGCGCTCCCTCCATCCATTTCTTGAAACGCTCCATGTCGTAGATGCACTGGGTTTGAATAAAATCCACTCCGGCGGCGATCTTTTTCGCCAGCCTCGGCACTCTCGACGCGAACGGGTCGCCGAACGGATTCTCCGCCGCCCCGATAAACATCTTAAACTCGCCGTCTATCTCGTCGCCGCTCAGCAATTTGCCTTCGTCTCGCATGGTTTTCAGCATGTTTATCATCTGCACGCTGTCGATGTCGTAAACGTTCTTCGCCTGCGGGTGATTGCCGAACACCTGATGATCTCCGGAAAGACACAGCATGTTGCGGACGCCGAGCGCGACGGCTCCGAAAAGGTCGCTCTGCATAGCCAGCCGGTTTCTGTCCCTGCACACCATCTGCATCACCGGCTCGAGGCCGATGTCCAGCAGGATTTTTGCCGACGCGATGCTCGACAACCTGACTATAGCCGTCTGGTTGTCCGTGAGGTTGACGGCGTCTACCATCCCCTTCAGGTGTTTCGCCTTCTCCTCGATGACTTTTATGTTCGTGCCCTTCGGCGGGCCGAGTTCGCCTGTGACCGCCAACTGTCCCGACGCAAATACTTTTTCAAGATTCGAGTTTGACTTCAAGGAGATCCTCCCTCACTATGTTGCGGACTCCGCCCGACATGCTGTTTGACCAGTCTTTGGGCGGGTTGATTTTTTCAATCTGATCGAGTCTTCCCATCTTTTCGAGTTTCTCGAAGATCAGATGCCACGCGCACTGAATCGTCTTTGGGTCTACTTCGCACATGCCGTTCTCGGATCCGCCGCAAGGCCCGTTCAGCAGGCTCTTCGAGCAGCGGGCGATCGGGCAGATGCCCCCCGTCAAATCCAGAATGCAGTCCCCGCACCCTCCGCAGTACTCCGCAAAAACGCCGGGTTCCTTCGGCCTTCCGAAGGAGGTCGTGTTCAGCCCCGGAAGAACTAATATGTCCGGGAACAACTCGGCTATCGTCTGCACTCCTACTCCGCAGGCGATGGACAAAACGACGTCCGCTTCCTTCATCTTGTCCTTTACCGATTCGAAGAATTCGTTTTCGCACTGCCGCTCGATGGTGTCTTCGATCACCTCAAGCTCCTTGCCGTCCTTTTTCGCCGCTATGCGAAGCTGGGATGACAGTATCCCGACTTCCTTGGAACCGCCCGCGAAACAAATCGTCACGCAGGCTCCGCAACCGAGGACCATGACCTTCTTGGCGTCCCCGAGCATTTCGCGGATTTCTTCCAACGGCTTCTGTTCTGCAATAATCATCTGCGCACCCCGCGAATTTTAGACGCCCTCTCCAGAGCGCCTTGAGTTTTCAGCGTTTTTATATTCTCTTTATATTTATGGGAGACGGCCCGAGTCTTTTGACCCTTTCGGTCATCAGCGCGGCCACCTCCGCGAAACGCGGCCCTGCGGAAGCTGCTATATTGAACATCTCGACGCGTTCCGGCTCAAGCCCCACCTGCTGGATGAGCTTTTTCGCGTAATATATTCTCTGTTTTGCGTACAGATTGCCTATGTCGAAATGACATCCCCCCTCTTCGCATCCGGCCACGTACACGCCGTCCGCTCCCTCTTCGAACGCCTTGAGGATGTAAAGAACGTCAACCTTGCCCGTGCATGGCGTCCGGATAATCCTGATGTTGTGCGGATATTGAAGCCTCATCGAGCCGGCCAAATCAGCCGCCGCGTACGAACAATAATGGCAGGCGATTGTCACTATCAAAGGTTCGAAACCCGGAACCGGCTCTTTCTCCATCAAAGGATCGGGGTCCGGAACCGTGCTCATCAAATCGGCTCTTTCAGCCATGTTTGCGCGCCTTTCTTTTCCCGGAGAACTAAGGCCTCGCCTTCGCCTCCGTCATTAAAACTTTTTATTTCATCGCTAGCTCTCTTTGAAGAGCCTTAGAGATAATCGCCGTTTCCTGCAAAATAATCTGGTCGTCTCTGAACTGCTCCACCTGAATGGCCTTAGCGGGACAAGCCGCCGCGCAGCACCCGCAACCCTGACACTCGACTCCGCTAATCTGCGCGCGGTTTCGTTCGTTGATAATCGGCACATTGTACGGGCATACCCGCACGCAGGTAAGGCACGCCGCGCAAAGCTCTTCTTTCACTTGGGCGACCATGCCTTCTCTTTCCAGATAGTCCTTGCAGAGAATTATCATCGCCCTGCCGGCCGCCGCTCTCGCCTGCTGTATGTTTTCCTCCAACGGTTTCGGGGAATGCGCCACGCCGCACAGGTATAGCCCTTCGCTCGCGAAATCCACCGGCCTCAGTTTCGCGTGCGCCTCGCAGAAGAATCCATCCGCGTCCGCGGGTATCTTGAACAACTCGGACAGCCTTCCGTTGGTGTCGGACGGAACCACAGGCACGCTCAACACAAGCGCGTCAGGCTCGAAGACAAGTTCCTTCTTCAAAACGTCATCGTTTACGCTGACTCTTAACGCCGCGCCTTCCTTGCTTATAACGGGGTCGTCTCCGTCTTTAAATCTTATGAATACGACTCCCCTGTCTCTGGCCGCCTGATAGTTCAACTCTTTGAATCCGTAGGTCCTTATGTCCCTGTACAGCACGTACACGTTGGCTTCGGGGTTATCGTCCTTAATCTTTATCGAGTTCTTCACCGCTTGGCTGCAGCATATCTTGCTGCAATATTTTCTGTTTTCGTTCCGCTGATCGACGCACTGAACTATTACGATATTCTTCGCTTCCGTGATTCTTTTGTCTCCGGTGTACAGCGCGCGGCCCAGTTCCGATTGAGTCATAACGCGCTTGTCGTCCCAGAACGGCAAGTCGGGCTTGAACTCGTTTCCGCCCGACGCCACTATGCAAACGCCGTGTTCCACGACAATCGTCTGCGCCTCTTGGGCTTTCGTTTTTTTCGTCGTCAATGTCGTCGAGTAGCACCCAACATGCCCTGTGACTTCCTTGATCGAACAGTTTTTGAAGACCTTGATTTTCGGATGAGTCTCCACCTTGGTGGTCAAGTCTATCAGCAGATTCTGAACATCAGAGCCTTCCACCGTGTAATGAATATTGTTTATGAGGTTTCCGCCGAGGGCGCTCTCTTTTTCCACAAGGAACACTTCAAAACCCTGATCGGCAATAGCCAGCGCGGCGGTCATCCCGGAAGGCCCTCCGCCGATAACAAGC
>JAKQBV010000292.1 GCA_029573925.1 bacterium | reverse complement strand
TGCCGCCGCTGGATTGAAAATGACCCCTAGTGCTGGAGTAATATTGACCCCTTAGTATGACAAGATAATATCAGTAACAATGAGAGTAAGCAAGAGCAAAGAGAAGCCCCTTAAGGGGCGGCGTAGGGCCTAACGTTGTTGTGCTGTCGTCTCTTCGCCCGTTCCTGCTTTCGCGCTTGCCTGCGCTGGTGTTTCACATTCTGGCGCTGGTTCCGTGTGCGCTTCCCGGTTTCCCGCGACCGCGTCCGGCGGCGTAAGCGCCAGCGCCATCTGTGTGCCGGGCTTGCCGTGCTTTTCTCTCAGGCGCGCCAACGTTTCGGCGGACGGCGGCTCTTTGCCGAGGTATTCAAGAGTTCTGGTTTTCACCTTGCCGCCCCGCCGGTAGTTGTGAACCAAGTAGTAGTATTCACTCCCCCTGATTCTTTTGCGCTTTACGTGTGGCATTGCTTGTTTTCACCCCCTTTCGGTTTTTTTCTTTCTGACTTTCTCTGAATCGGTAGCTTTCGCCGTTCATGACGAGGATGTGGCAGTGGTGCGTGAGGCGGTCGAGCATGGCTCCGGTGAGGGATTCGTCTCCGAAGACGCTTGTCCATGCGCCGAAGTCTAGGTTGGTGGTCACCAGCAGCGAGCGGCGCTCGTATCGCTCGGCGCAGAAGTTGAACAGGAGTTGCGCGCCTGTGGCGTCGAAGGGGATGTATCCGAGTTCGTCTAGGATGACGAGGTCGATGCGCATGAGTGAATTGTTGAGTTTCGCGAGGCGCGCCTCTTTTTTTGCTTCGAGCATGTCGTTGACGAGGCCGGCGGCGGTGGTGAAGCGGACTTTGAGGCCGGCGCGGCAGGCGGCCACTCCGATGGCGGTGGCGATGTGGGTCTTGCCCGTGCCGCTGTTGCCGATGCACACGCAGTTTTGAGCCTCGCGCGCGAAGTTCCCTTCGGCAAGCTGGAGGACGGTCTGCTTGTCCAGCGAGGGGATGGCGGTAAAGTCGAAGGTGTCCAGCGTCTTGATGATGGGGAACTTCGCTCTTGCCAGTCGGACGCGCAGGGTGTTTTCCTCGCGGCTGTAAACTTCCTGCTCGACGAGGCCCAGCAGGAACCGCTCGTAAGGCAGATTGGTCTTCGTGGCTTCGGCGATGGCTTTTTCCAAGTCTCGCGTCATGGTTGGCAGTCTCAGCTTTTTCAGGTACGCTTTCAGCAGAAGGTTGGTTTCCATCTTTTGGGAATCTCCTTTTCAGATTAGTTGGTCGTACTTGTTGCAGTCGGGGGCCGTCACGCGCATGTCGGCAAGGTTGGGGAACCGCGACATGTCAATCGTGGCGGCTTCCGCTTTTTGCGGCGCGGCCCGCCGGGCGAGCAGGCAGGCGACGGCGTCCGCGTTGAAGGCGCGGCAGCGCCACGCTTCGTTGAGGGCAGCTTCGAGATCGCCGACGGCGTGATTGCCGAGCAGCAAAAGAACCTTCACGTACTCCTTGCCGCCGGTGAGCGGGTCGCGGTCGAGCAGCGCGGCTTGAAACGCGCCGAAGATTTCCGGCAGCTTCCAGTTCTTGAATGGTTTCGCGTAGAGCAGCGCGCCGGGTTTTCTCTCTAGGGCCGGCACGTAGTGGAACGGGTCAAGCGCGTATTCGTAGCGTTCGAACGAGCGCCGGTGGCGCGCGATGACGCGGTCAGCCGTTGAGATGACGATCTCGAAGGCGAAGGCTTTCAGGGTGAGCCGCCTGTTGGCGTAAGCGACGGGGACGCTGTAGCGGTTCGTCTCGTGGGACACGACCGACTCATGGCTCGCCTTCACGCCGTAAGTCTTGCAGCATTCGGGCGGATACTGCGGAAGCGAGAGAAGATGCGGCGACTCCTCGGCGAAGTATTCGCCGACGGGGCGATCCCTGCGGGAGGCGGTGCGCAGCGCGTTTTCAGCGCACCAGTCCGCCAGATGCGCGTTCAGGTCCTCGAAGGAATCGAAACGCGGCGCGGGCACGAAGAAATTTCGTCCCACATAGCCCACCATGTTCTCGACCCCGCCCTTCTCCCACGGCGCGGCGCGGTTGCAGAAATCTGGCTCGAACAGATACTGCGCGCGGAAGGCGGCGAACTCCGTCTGCTCCACGCGGTTGCGCCCCTTGAGAACCTTCTTCACCGCCGACGAGAGGTTGTCGTAAGTGACGCGCGGCGGAACGCCGCCGAAAAACTCGAACGCCCGGCGGTGACCCTCGAACATCATCTCCTGACGCTCGGCGGGGAAAGCCTGAACGAAGAAATGGCCGGAATAGTTCAGGCGGACACAGCAGAGGTGAACGGTGGTCTCCGCGCCCGCTATCTCGGCGATGCGCTCGCCCCAGTCCATCTGCGCCGCAGCCTCGTGCGGCTGGTGGTCCAGCGGAAACGTCGCCGCCGGCGCGCCCATCCCCAGCTCCCGCTTTCGCGCCGCCACGTAATTGCGCACAGTGGACTCGCCGCCGCCGTAGCCGCGCTCGTCGCGCAGACGCTCGAAAATCCGCTTCGCCGTGTGCCGCCTCTTGCGCGGCAGGTCTCGGTCGTCCGCGAGGATTTGCTCGACGATCTCCGTGAAATCCCCAAGCGTAGGCCTAGCGTAGGGGGCGGCGCGGTTGTATGCGGGTAATTTCGGGTCTCGAACGTACTTTCGTACAGTGTTCCGGGAAAGCCCCGTCTCTCGCGCGATCCGCTTGATGGGTTTTCCCTCTATCTGATGCTTTCTTTGCAGAACCTCGTAAACACCCACTGAGATCATTCCTTTCCTCCCCGGACACGATTGCCTCCAATCGTTTCACGTCCGGGGCATTGATGCTCACAGCGGGGTCAAATTTACTTCAGCGTTTTTCCTCCAAGGGGGTCAATTTTCCGCCAGCGTCCGCA
>JAKQBV010000287.1 GCA_029573925.1 bacterium | reverse complement strand
TCTTCTTGCCGACGTTCCGGCTTGCTTCGCGCTTCCGCAACTTGACTCGTGAATTATCGAAAAATCCACATCCTTATCCCCGACGTTCACAGTAAATCGACTGGTATTAGTATTTATATATTTATACTATAGATTGCCATTTTATTATCCCGACAAAAAAATGTCAAGCGTGTTATTCCTTGTCTGTTTTATTCTTTTTGGCGTGGGTTTTGCGCGCGGCAGGATGATGTTTGGCTCCCACTTTAAATTCCTGTCATGGATGTATTGATAATTGCGCAATACGGGAGTTTATTATATAAAGCAGTCTTGACGGGAACGAATCGTCGTCTGAACCGTGAAAGGAACGCATTGAACGGGAAAGTCAAACGAGCGGCGCTCATAGTGATGGCGGGGATGATTGTCAGCCGCCTGCTCGGCTATGTCAGATATAAAACGATATTCTACTATTTCGGACGCGGCCCGGAGACGGACGCGTTTCTCGGGGCGTTCGCGGTGCCGGACCTGATATACATCCTAGAATCCGGCGGCGCGCTCACCGCCGCCTTCATCCCGGTGTTCACACGGCTGTTGGAAAAGGAAAACAAGGAAGAGGCTTGGCGGCTGTTCAGCGCCATCGTCAATATTTCCCTTGCGGTCATTCTCCCAAGCATCGCTCTCGGAATGGCGTTCGCTCCGCAGCTTACCCGCGCCATCGTTCCCGGATTCAACAGTTCTCCGGAAACCCACAAACTCTGCTACGAAATTATGAGGATGTTGTTCCCGATGGTGGTGTTCACCGGGATGTCCGCCATCCTGAGCGGAGTCCTACATGCGCACCAGCACTTCGTTGCCCCGACCATTTCGTGGTGCCTGCACAACATCGGCATAATTTCCGCCGCAGTGTTCCTCGGCTCCATATACGGCATAAAGGGGCTTGCATACGGAGTGCTCGCTGGAACAATCGGCATGGTGGCGGTGCAACTGCCTGTGGCGATCAAGAAAGGGGTTAGATACAGGCCGGTCATGGGCCGTGGCGACCCAAATGTGAAAATCGTGCTTAAGCTGTTCCTGCCCGCCATGCTCGGCATGTCAATCTCCCAGATAAACCTGCTGATACTGCCCGTGACGTTCGGCTCGTTCATGGGCGAAGGCGCGGTCACCGCCCTTCAGGGCAGCGTCAGGCTTCTCATGCTTCCTCTCGGAATTTTCGGAAGCGCCATCTCGATGGCGATATTTCCCACTCTCGCGCAACAGGCAGGTAGCGGGCGCATGGACGAGTTCAAGTCCACCCTTGCGCGCGGCATCAGCGCCACCTTCGCTTTCTCCCTTCCCTCGATGGCCGCTTTCATCATAGCCGGAGCGCCCATCTCCCGCGTGCTTTTCGGCGGCGGACAGTTCTCCGTAGATGACTGTCTAGCGACCGCGTTCGCTCTCTCGTTCTACTCCGTCGGGCTTCCCGCCCACACCGCCATTCAGGTCATCAGCAGAGGCTACTACTCGCTCAACGACACCCGAACGCCGCTGTTCGTCGGCCTCTTCAGCGTCGCCGTCATCACCATCCCGTTCAGCCTCGGACTCGTCGGCCTCGGCGCTTTCTCCATTGACTTCTTTTCATGGACTATCCCTATGGGATGGAGCATGTGGATATTCAAGATATCGCCGTTCTTTTACCTCGGAAAAGCGCTCGCGGGGCTGTCATTCGGCGGGGTGGCGCTGGGAGTTTCTCTTGCGGCGCTCTTTAATTTCGCGGCTCTGCTCGCTATCCTTAACAGGAAGGCGCCGGGGTTCGACACGCGCGGAGTTCTGAAATCGTTCGCGCGGGTCGGAGCGGCGACGGCGGCGGCGGCGGCGGCATGTTGGGCGGCTATGTCCGCCACCTCCGGGCTTGACCCGGCGGCGCAAACCGTCGCCTCGCTGGCAGCGTGCGGCGCGGTCTTCATCGCCGCGGGAAAATTCCTGAAAGTGGCCGAAATTGACGACATGACCGGCATGACGCTCAAAAGATTCAGGCGCAAACAGGGTTGAGATAGCAGGGTATTCATGCTGGTTGACAACATAAGAAATTTCTCCATAATCGCCCACATAGACCACGGCAAATCCACGCTCGCCGACAGGATTCTGCAGATAACCGGCACTGTTCCCGATCGCGACTTCAGGCCGCAGTATCTGGACAAGCTTGACGTCGAGCGAGAGCGCGGAGTCACCGTGAAGCTTCAGGCGGTACGCATCCGGCACATCCGCGCCGCAGACGGGCGGGAGTTCGCGCTGAACCTTATCGACACACCCGGCCACGTGGATTTTTCTTACGAGGTGTCGCGCAGTCTGGCCGCCTGCGAAGGCGCTCTGCTACTTGTTGACGCCGCGCAAGGCATCGAGGCTCAGACGCTCGCCCACTTTTATCTTGCCCGCGAGACCGGCCTCGTCATCATCCCCGTCATAAATAAAATCGACCTCCCCACAGCCGACCCGGACAGGGTGCGAGACGAAATCGAGCTTGTGCTCGGCATAGACGGCTCGGAGGCGGTCGAGGTCAGCGCCAAAGAAGGCACGGGCATAAAAGAACTGATGGACGCCATAATCGACCGCGTCCCGCCCCCCAAGGTGGACGCTGGCCCGGCCCGCGCCCTAGTCTTCGATTCCCACTACGACACCTACCGGGGCGCAATCGCATACGTCCACCTTTTTTCCGGCGCCATAAACAAAGGCGACAAAGTCCGATTCATGGCCTCCAACCGAGAGTCCGAAGCGGTCGAAATCGGCGTGTTCGCCCCCGACATGACCCCGCTTCAAACCCTCGGCCCCGGCGAGGTCGGCTATGTTATCGCAAACATCAAGAACATCAAAGAGCTGAGCGTCGGCGACACCGTCACGCTCGCCTCCGACCCCGCGGAAGACCTGCTCCCCGGCTACCGCAAACTCAAGTCTATGGTGTACTGCGGATTCTTCGCCTCAGAGGCAGAGAACTACGAGGACCTGCGCGACGCGCTCGAACGGCTCGCCCTCAACGACTCGTCTCTGGAGTTCGAGCCTGAATCCTCGTCCGTGCTCGGCTTCGGTTTCAGGTGCGGATTCCTCGGCATGTTCCACATGGAAATAGTTCAGGAACGGCTCGAAAGAGAATACGGAATCAACCTAGTCGCCACCGCGCCGACGGTCATCTACAGAATCCACATGTCCGGCGGCAAAATGATAGAGATCAAGAATCCGAGCGAGTTCCCCGAAAGCCTGAAAGTGGAAAAAGTCGAAGAGCCTTTCGTTCGCTCCGTCGTAATGTGTCCGGAGGAATTCATCGGCCCGGTCATGGAGCTTGCGAAAGACAAACGCGGTCGATTCGTCTCCATGGACTACATAAGCGAAAACCGGGTCAAGATGGTGTACCTGATGCCGCTCAGCGAAGTGATATTCGACTTCTACGACAAGCTGAAATCCTGTTCCCGCGGCTACGCCTCTCTCGATTACGAGTTCGACTCCTTCATTGAATCCGACCTCGTGCGGCTCAACATCCTCATCGGGGAGAAAAGCGTGGACTCCCTCAGCATGATAGTCCACCGGGACAACGCGTACTACAAAGGCCGCCGCATCGTCGAACGCCTGCGCGAGCTTATTCCCAGACACATGTTCGTCATCCCTATTCAAGCCGCCATCGGCAACCGAATCGTCGCCCGCGAAACCATCAACGCCATCCGCAAAAACGTCACCGCGAAATGCTACGGCGGCGACATCACCCGCAAACGAAAACTCCTCGAACGACAGAAAGAGGGCAAGAAGCGCATGAAAAACATCGGCAACGTCGAAGTCCCTCAGGAAGCCTTCCTCTCCATCCTCCAAGTGGAAAAAGAAAAATAGCCTGATACCATGATAAAGGCTATCTCTCCCGGTAGTGTGATACAGTTGTATCAAACGAGAGAGAAAGGAGAGATAGCGATGAAGAAGTACATCGGTGCTGATGTACACACAAAGAATACCATGTATTGCGTGAAAGAT
>JAKQBV010000272.1 GCA_029573925.1 bacterium | reverse complement strand
TATTCTAAAACCTACCCGCCCCTCCACCCCTTTTCGATGAGGGTTGGGTTACGGTGGGTTGACAGCCTTTATCATAGGCGATATTTTTATTTGTTCAGATGCCGAGACGCTTTCTTCTGTTTGTTGAGTTTCTTCTGTCATTATTCTTCTCCTTTAATAATATAGCAGTAATTTGCTGATAGATTACAATGTTATATGCGAAACACTATTTAGTCAAGATGACGACAAGCAAAACAATGACAAGAAAGCCATTTTGTTCCGCGCAATATTTTGTTTTTCTTGCGATTTCGATAATCGTTTATGAAATTTGGCTCCTGCAACGATATTTTTTACAAGCATTAGGAAAACATGAAATGTCATTGTTGTAAGGCGGGAACGCAGATTCCCGCCAGTTTTGTCTTGAGCATTATCAGAGACGAAGGGCGATGACGATGATTTTTTCGCTTGTCTAAAGCGGCCTGTGTCCTTCGAGTGGCGGCGGCATTCGGCGATGCCGCCCTACAACGTCTGTGAAGCTTTATCGGTGTCTGCGATTCATAAAGGAAAATGGGGACATTCAGCGCGGATTTCTCGCGATGGGTGTCCCCATTTTCCTAACGAACAACATATTATGACAAGAGCGCCAAAGGCGGAGGCGCAGCCACGACGTTGGCGCTAGAGTGAAAAGTTTCGGAAAGGGGTTTGGGGAACAACCCTTTTCAAAGGGTTTTCCCCAATCGCCGCAGGCGGCAAACACCCCCATCCTTTTCTTATTCTTTTACGAGTTTTCCCCAACCGCCGCAGGCGGCAAACACCCCATTCTTTCTTCTTCTTGATAAAATTTCGGGCGGGGGCAAGTCCCGCACGAAACATGCCCTGCGCCTCGCATTTCATCGGCACTGAACAATCGCTCCCGAATCCTAATGATGGATTCAGGATAATCGGGGTTTTCTGAAAGAGAGTTAAAAGCGTGTTTTATATGGTTATTCAAAAGTCTTTTCCATGGTAATAATTAAAGGAGCACGGTGCGTCGATAAACATTCTGTGGCGTAGTCGCGCTTTTCTCATATCCGAAAAGGCGGGACGCGGCGTCTTTTTCGTAAAAGCGAGAAAACAAAACACGGAGCGCTTTATGCTCAAAAAGTAATTAACCGTCAGATGTTGAAAACTTGTCGGCATAATGACGCGCAAACTACCGTGATTATGAATTTTTTGCTGATAAAACGAAAAAATGTTGAAAATGCGTCTCAACAGCGCCGGTTTATACACAACTTTTCAACATTTCCACAAAAAGGCATGTTTGTTTACAAAAAACCATGTATTAAAGTTCTATACAAAAAACTTGTACAATCCCAATTTATGAAGCACGGAAGCGCAGCGGGCCGCGTATGCGGCAAAGGGATATTGAGCATACAAAAACTTTGAAAGCCGCGAAATCCGGCGCATTTTGATTATCGCAAAAGGAAGTCCAAACAAGGGCCGCAAGCGCGTGTTTTTAGGGGCCGCAAAACACGGCAAATTAAATTTATAACGCAAAGACAAGCGCGGGCGGATATTGTATTATTTTGTTGTACTGCAAAACACAATATTTTGAAAACATGATTGTTGCGGCATGGAGGACGGCGCGATGAAGGTAACCAAAGACAGATACAGCTTAAAGATAGATGGGAAGAGGGTTTTCATCTGGAGCGGAGCGCTTCATTATTACAGGCTGCCGGAGCCGGGGCAGTGGAAGAAGATTCTTAAGCTGATGAAGGATGCGGGGCTGAACGCGGTGGATGTGTACTTTCCATGGAACTATCACAGCGAAAAGGAGGGAAAGTACGATTTCACGGGGAACAGGGATGTTGAAAGGCTGATGGACGAGGTCGAGGAAGCGGGGTTGTATCTGATCGCGCGGCCGGGGCCGTATATATGTTCTGAGATAGACGCCGGGGGGTTGCCCGCGTGGCTGCTGGCGAAGCCGGCTCCTGTTCTGCGCTGCCGTGCGGACGGGAAAGTGGTTTATGACGAAATCTACATGCAATATGTGAGGCAGTGGTGGGAGAGGATAACGCCGAGGATAGCAAAGAGGAAGAATCTGATACTTTTTCAGGCGGAGAACGAGTTCAACCTGCTGCCGCATTTGAAGGGGCCGATGTCGACAATTGTGACGCAGATAAGGAAATACGATTCCTCGTTGTTGTTCAAGCTGGCGAATTCGGACGCGTTCAATTTCTTGAATTACAAGATTTTGCCCAAACTGTCGAGGCAGACGTCTGAGAACTCGGAGCCTAATCCTTACATCGCGAAACTGTGCGAATGGTCTAGGGAGATGGGAATAGAGGTTCCCATTTTCCACAACGACATACTGAGTTGCGGAGAGAGGCAGACGGATGTCGATATGATGGCGATAGACGACTATCCGATAAACGATTTTTTCTCGGATTGGAGAGACAAGAGGCATATATTCGCGAAGACGGACATCATAGAGGAGGGGCATGAGGCGTTTAAGAGGGACGAGCCTATCTTCGCCGCAGAGTTTCAGTCGAGCTGGTTCGATTCTTGGGGCGGTCCGGGATACGACAGCGTAAGAGCGTTGCTGGGGACGGACCAGTTGGATTTGGCCACGAAGTCGGTTCTGGCCCAGAGGGCGACGCTGATTAATTATTTCCTATTCGCGGGTGGGGTCACATGGGGATATCTGGGCAGCCCGGATGTTTATACATCGCACGACATGGCGGCCCCGATATCGGAATGCGGGCAGGCGACGGAGCGGTGGCATGTCGTGAAATGGCTGATAGATGAAGTGACCGCGCTGGGCGAGGATTTCCTCAAAACGGAGACTGTGGAAGGGGTCGAGCATCGACCGGCGAGGATTTTCTGCAAGGTTCGGAAATCCAAAAAGTTTAAATACATATTCATCCGCAACACGGGAGGCCCGGAGGCGCGCGTAAAGGTGTCAGGATGCGAAGATTATTTCCGGCTGGGGCGCGCGGAGATGAAGATTATCGTGACGGATCATGCGGGGAGAGTGGTGAAGAGGGTGGAGCCGTTCGATGTTGGGACGATTCCGGTTCGGGAACCGGCGAGGTTGGAGCTGCCGGCGCTTGAGAAGTGGACGGTGTCTGGGGCGTCGCCGCAGCTTGATCTGGCGTATGACGATTCGGGATGGCAGCAGTTGGACGGGCGCAAGAGGCTCGACATGGACGCGCTCAGCATTCACTACGGATACTGCTGGTTCAGAGGGACGTACAAGGGGCGGCTGTCCAAGATTGTGATAGACGCGCGGCATTGTTTCACGGTATATGTGAACGGCAAGCTGGCCGCGACGAGGGATAATTTCAGGAACACATCGGGGGTGGGCGACGATGTGCCGGAGACGTTCGATATACCGATACATCACGAATATCAGCAGGGCGGAAAGAATGTCATCGTGATAGTGGTTGAGAGTCTGGGTCACAACAAGGATTTCGAGAACGACGCGCGCAACCCGCGAGGAA
Source organism: bacterium (assembly GCA_029573925.1). Taxonomy (GTDB): domain Bacteria; phylum UBP15; class UBA6099; order UBA6099; family UBA6099; genus UBA6099. Next base: position 1,807 of record JAKQBV010000272.1, on the reverse strand, counting down.
TAGTGTCGCTGAAGTGTGTCGGCGCAAAAGTGGCGTGGAGATATCGCGGAGGGCTGCTCGAAGGGGAGGAGGGGCTTTGCCCGGTTCTGCCGAAGAAGCCCTTCAGTTCCTGCAAACCGAAAGTAAAAACCGCCCTGCCGCATTTTTGGGAACCCGAAAATGAAGGCGTTGCGCTGTATGAAACGACATTTGACTTGAATATTGACGAGGCGGAACCTGCGCCTGTGTCTTTGGAGATTCAGGAGGCGTTCAGCAAGGCGAATATCTATGTGAACGGGTATCTGATGGGGAGATACTGGCACGAGAAAGGGCCGCAGAAGAGGTTTTATCTGCCGTGTGGGATATTGAATCCGCGCGGGTCGAATCATATCGCGATAGCGGTGTGGAAGAGGTGGGAAGCGGGCGGGCTGGGAAAGGTGTCGCTGGTTTGCTGTTGAGAGGCGAAGGCGCGCGGGGGATATTTTTACCACAAAGGCACGAAGGCACAAAGAAGAGAAGAAAGAGGGAAGAAGACAGGGCGGGAATTATAGGTTAGAGATGAAACGCGGGGGCTTGTTCGGTTATAATACATGACATCTCAATAGAGGCGCGCTGAGGCCTGACAAGCGGAACGCGGCGGTGTCGGGCAGGGGCGGGCGAACGGAGTGTAACAGGAATGTCCGGCGGACAGGATTTATACACACTTAAAGATATAGCGCAGAGGTTGAATCTTCCGGAGAGCACGCTTAGGAAGTACAGGGACGCGTATCCGCAGTTCATACCATATGTCGGCTCGGGGCGCGAGAAGAGGTACAGGGCGGAGGCCGAAGAGGTGTTCAAGGCTATCCGGGAGCGGAGGGTGGACAGGCATCTTTCTTGGGAGGACACCGAGAGCGAGCTGGCGGACATTTTTCCGATGAATCCGGATGAGCTTGTGAAGAGGGCGGCGGTGAGCGAGGAAGAGGCGAACATCTTCATCGAGAAGATGGATAGGGCGGTGGCGAAGCTGACTGAGCAGGCGCAGAGGCAGGAGTTCATCGTGACGACGCTGGCGAATGAATTGATAAGGATAAGGGAAATAGTGGAGAAGCTGGCGCCAGCGGCGGACGATATCAAACAGACTCGAAAGATGACATATAGTTACAACGAGTCGGCGTTGAGGATGCTGAAGCAGGGACAGGATGGGATGGCGAAGGCGCTGGATATGCTTGAGAGGACGCAGGGAGCGATATATTACATACCGGGAGAGGTCGCGTCCCGGCTTGAAAAGATGTCGGGGCAGGGCGGCGGAGCGGCGAAACCGACGCTGCGGGCGCCGGAGCCGAGGCGTCCGGAAATCGAGATAAATCCCGCGCCGGCCGCCGAGCGGGAATCGGAAGCGCGCCGCGCCGCGCCGCCCGCGCCACACGCGGCTCCGGTCTCGGAACCGGCCGCAGAGATAAGCGGGTTTAGAGAGGAGTTGCGGAAAAGGGACGAGGAGCTGGCGAAGTTCAGGGAGTTGTATGTGCGTGCGAAACGCGAGGCCGAAAAGCTGAAAGACGATCTCCGAAAGAAGACTGTGGGGGACATTTACGGCAAGGCGGAGCCGAAGAAGTCCGCCGCCGCGCAGCCGCCAGCAATCGAGTCCGCAGACAGCGAAAAGGGCGGCAAGTTTTTCTTCAAAGGCCGCAAGAAAAAAGGCGATATTTAGACGCTGTTGTTTTTCTCATGATTTCAGATTCTTTTAAAAAATGGTTGACAATAAGCGACTAATATGGCATAATTATCGCATCTGAAACACAACATGGGAAGGGCGCGAAGATGCTGATAATCAGAAGACAGAGGACGC
>JAKQBV010000271.1 GCA_029573925.1 bacterium | reverse complement strand
GCGTCCTCTGTCTTCTGATTATCAGCATCTTCGCGCCCTTCCCATGTTGTGTTTCAGATGCGATAATTATGCCATATTAGTCGCTTATTGTCAACCATTTTTTAAAAGAATCTGAAATCATGAGAAAAACAACAGCGTCTATTCAGCGCGTTTTTTCATCAATCTATATATGGTGTTGTATCCGACGCCTAGTTTCTTTGCGGCTTCGACGACGTTGCCGCCGCAAATCCTTATGGCGCGCTCGAAGGTTTCCCTCTTGACTTGCTCGAAAGGGATTATTTCTTCCGCTCCGGAGGCGGAGCCTGAGAGGGAGACGGGGAGCGGTCTGTTCTTTTTCGCTTCCTCGACGATATTTTCCGGGATCATCGCGGACGTAATCGAGCCGCTTCTGTTCATGATGGCGATTCTTTCTATGGTGTTTTTCAACTCGCGGATATTGCCGGGCCATGTGTGGCGCATGAGGATTTCCATCGCGTCCGGGCGGACGCCTTTGAAGGGGACGCCGTTTTCTTCGCATATCCGCCGCAGAAAGCGGTCGCACAGAGCGGGAATGTCGTCCGCCCTATGGCGCAGGGGCGGTATGTGAATCGGTATCACGTTCAGCCGGTAGAAGAGGTCGTCCCGGAAGCGGCCCTCGCGGACTTCCTCCAGAGGGTCTTTCTTGGTGGCTGAGATTATTCGGGCGTCGATTGTGATTTTCTCGTTTCCGCCGACGCGCTGGATGTATCTTTCCTGAAGAAAGCGAAGGAGTTTCACCTGCATATTTAGGGGAAGCTCGCAGATCTCGTCGAGGAAGAGAGAGCCGCCGTCGGCGTTTTCCGCCGCGCCGGTCCTTCGCGCCGAGGCCCCCGTGAAGGCTCCTTTTTCATGTCCGAATAGTTCGCTTTCAATAAGTTCCGAAGGGATGGCGCCGCAGTTTACTTCTATGAGAGGGCCTTTTCTGCCGCCGGCGGCGTGCAGGGCGCGGGCGACCAGTTCCTTGCCCGTGCCGCTTTCTCCAGTGATGAGCGCCGTCGCGTTGCTCGGAGCCACAACTTCGATGGTGTCGTAAATCTTGCGCATCGACTCGTTGCCGCCGACCATTTCGTGGTATTCGTTGCGGCCGCGCGCCGACGTGGCAAGCTCTGCGAGTTTGCGGGACATCTGGGTCGTTCTTATCGCGTGGTTCACCGCGATTTCAAGCCGCGTGGGATCGAGCGGCTTGGAGATGAAATCGAACGCGCCCCGGCGCATCGCCTCGACGGCCGTCTCTATGCTGCCGTGAGCCGTCATCATGATAAACGGAACGCTCTCGAACGAGGGATGCAGAGCTTCGAGGGTGTCGAGTCCGGACCTTCCGGGCATGAGCATGTCTATCAGTATCGCCGACGGGCGCTCCGCTATAATTATTTCGGGGGTGAGGGCCGCGCCGTCGGACAGTTCCACCGGATCGCAACCCATGCGCTTCAAATGAAAAGCGGCGAACCGGAGGATCGCCGTGTCGTCGTCAACAACTATCACTTTTTCCATATTGGATATTATACACGCCTTGACATGGCCGTGGGCGGCGCTCAAGCAAAAAATCGCCGTCTTCGCGCTGTCAGGACATCATCAACTGCACCCGCTTCGTTTCGAAGGACGACGCATGTTCCGACAATGAACCTCTTTTCTTCTGTCCCGCGAGGAACTTCACGAACAGAGACATGCTTTCGTCCCTGTTGTCCCGGACTTTGTATTTGCAGAGGTTCACTGTAACGTTGTCCGTGAAAGGGAGCAGTCTGGTTGACGGGCTTTCCAGATATGAGTCGGCTTGGCAGTAGAGTGATTGAGCGCAGTTTTTCATTGTTATCATTCCTTCCTTTGTTGTTTTTCTTTGATTTCTCAGTCGGTTGTGAAGGTGTATGTCACAGCCGCCGTACCGTTTTTTTCGAGAGATTCCACCGCGAGGGCGAGGTTTTCGCTGACATCTACTCTGTTGACTCCGGCGCTAGCGAAGCTTACCGTTTCGACCATTTCTTCGGTTTCTCCGTCGGCGAACGTGACATCCATCGTCAATCCGCTATTCGCTTCGACATCGAGGACGCCTTCGGCGAGCCTGCAGGCTCTGCTGTGCTCTTTTCCATTATCTGACCTGTTATCGTTGTCTGCGTTGCCTTTTACGCAAGCCGTTACGTGGCGGGGTATTTCGAATGCCAGCCGGACTTCCACTTTATCTGAGGCGGCGAAAGCTGCCGAGGCCGTCATCAACATCGCTACCAGTGTCGTCAGCATCATTTTTTTCATCTCGTCCACCTCTTTCTTTGTTGTCGCGATAGACATTAAGGCAAGATGGCGGCTATGTCCGTTTGTTTAACTAAAAAAGTTAAATATGAGCGTTGTTAAACGAATAAATAATTTGTTGAATCGAGGGATAAAATCCTAAATTGCCATATAATTCTTTCCACATTGGAAATATTGCCATTTTGGAAATGGTTGTTTATAGCAAAGTGACACATTTACACTGTAACCGGTCACAGACGGGATAAATGAATGTGCTCAGAAACACATTTGCAAATATAGGTTTATCAAAAGGGATATTTGCGGCGGCAAGGGTATTGAATGGCAAATGGCATGAACTTTGCGATAGATAGGTTGTCCGGACTCGATGACCCAAGGATGATTCCGGAGATTTCAGAAAAGGGGATATGACAACATGAATCACACATTGACGAACTTCGGGGAAATCATCACGGTGGGTCTTGAAGGGGAATTGACATCAAGGTGTTATCCGAGATTCGAGGAGAAGTTGAAAGACGAGTGCGAACAAGGGAATAAGATAGTGTTTATTATGGACGGGGTGGAATTCATAGACAGCATAGGAGTGGTGTTTCTTCTGAGGATGAGGGAGTTGGTGGATGGGAACGGAGGGTTTTTCGCGATGTACGATCTGAGGGCGGATGTCGAGAGAGTTTTGAGGCGGCTGAGGTTGGAAAAAGTGCTGCACGTGTACAAGAGCGCGGAGGAGTGTTTCGCGTCCATGCTGTCTGACGATCTGAAGTTCGAGGAGAGTCCGTTGATAGAAATCGACGAGGAGCGCAAGCTGGTGAAGTTGTCGCTCGCAGGTTGATCGGCTCGAGGATGATATCAAAAATATGTCAGCAAATGTGAATCAATTTTTGTGAGAGTCGAAATTAATTTTCTGGTTTGAAGTCTTTGGCGTTGATGTCGTGTTTTTTGAGCATCTTGTGGAGAGTCTGGCGAGTTATGCCCATATCTGAGGCGCTTTTGACAATGTTGCCGTAGTTGCGGCGAAGAGCGTCCACTATGAAACTTTTTTCGAAATCCCCGACAACTGAATCCTGAGCGTTTTTGAGGGTGAACGCGTCTGTTTCCGGCGGCGCGAAATTTTTCGGTTGAGAGCAGAAAACCCTTTTCGGCAGAAGGTCGGCGGTGATGACGGAATCGTTCATAAGGGCGATAGCGTGCTGGATAGCGTTTTCAAGTTCCCTGACGTTGCCGGGCCAGTAATAGTTTTGCAGGGCTTCGGAGGCGGCGCGGTCGATTTTTACTTCCTCTCCGGCGTGTTTTCTCACGAAATGGGCGGCGAGCAGAGGGACGTCGTCGGCTCGTTCGCGAAGCGGCGGGATTTTCAGTTCGATGACATTTAATCTGTAGTATAAATCTTCCCTGAAAAGATTGTCGGCGACAGCCTGCTCCAAATTTTTGTTAGAAGCCGAAATAATCCTGCAATCAACTTTCACGGGCCGCGAGCTGCCGACGCGCATGATTTCTTTTTCCTGAACGGCGCGGAGCAGCTTTACCTGAAGAGAGAGGGGAAGCTCGCTGACCTCGTCTAGGAAAATGGTGCCGCCGTCTGCGTGTTCGAAGTGGCCAATTCTACGAGAGACGGCGCCGGTGAAAGCGCCTTTTTCGTGTCCGAACATCTCGGATTCGAGCAGGTTTTCGGCGATGGCGCCGCAGTTGATGGCGACAAGGGGTCCGTCCCCGCGCGGCCCGGCGTTGTGGATTGCGCGCGCGAACACTTCCTTTCCGCACCCGCTTTCTCCAGATATGAGAAGGTTGACTTCGGTTCGCGATATCCTCTCGGCCAGTTTTTTCGTTTCGATGAACCTGTCGCTCACGCCGATTACACTGTCGAACTCCACGTATCCTTTAATTTTGTTTTCAAGGAAGGCGATGCGGCACTTGAGTTGGCCGCTGTCAAGGGCGTTGTTGATGATTACGGAAAGTCTGTCGAAATCCACGGGTTTTTCAACGAAGTCGAACGCGCCCATTTTTATAGCTTCGACCGCCGTCTCGACTGTTCCGTGCCCTGTCATCACGACGACCTCGGCGGGGTATTTCATTTCTTTCACTGCGCGGACGAATTCCATGCCGTCCATGCCGCCGGGCATCCTCAGGTCGGCCATTATCAAGTCAACGTGATTGTCTTTCAGGAAATCGAGAGCTAAGTCTGCCAGTTGCTCCATGCGCACCTCGCAGCCTTTCTTTTCGAGGAATCTGCGCATCAGGCTCAAAAACGACTCTTCATCATCAACTACCAGTATCGTTTTATCTTTTAATTCCATGTTTAGCTACGCTCTCGCAACGTTTTTTTAAGACCGAGACCTATGAGTTTTCTTTTCATACATAAAATACAACAAGCCGCAGTTGTGCGCAATATCACGAATGGTATTTTTTTAAAAAACTTATAAAAAGCGGGCGAAAGATTATAATATTCTGGAACAACAAATCAGATCATGAGAAAAGCGCGCGAAGTATCTCGCGCAATAATAAAACAAGATTTTTGCCGATAGAGGGTGAGTCATCGTGAAGAGCGCGCATAACAAGCCAAGCAATAAACAATCGAAACCTCATTTATATTCTTTTGTGTTTGTGGCGGCACAGCCGGAATAATCATATTTGCAATGATTTTCTTCGACAAAAATCAAAAAGAGCATAAGGCACATCTGGAGAGTCAGTTGTCGGCGGTTTCTTCGCTGAAGGGCAACGAGATTGTCCAGTGGCGGAAAGAACGGCTCGCGGACGGGATGGTGTTTTTCGGCAACAGGAACTTTGTGGAGTTGGCCGGGCGATATGTTGAGTCGCCGGAAGACCCGGACGCTATAGAAAGATTGTTGGTATGGATGGGCAGTGTGAGGAGAGCGTACGAATATGAGCGAGTGTATCTGGTCGACGCGGCGGGAGAAAAGATTCTCGTCGAGCCTGTCGAAGGAGGCATGGACAGGGAGCATTTCAAGGCGGACATCCTGAGCATGTTGCCTGAAGGCAAACCGGCGTTTCTTGATTTTCATTTCTGCGGAAATGAAAACCATCCGAAGCTTGCGGTGGTGGTTCCGCTTTTACATTCAGGAGAGAAAAAAGCTTTCGGCGCGCTGGTGTTGAAGATAGACCCCGAAGTGTATTTGTATCCGATGATAAAGAGATGGCCGACGCCGAGCCGGACGGCAGAGACGCTGCTTGTGCGCCGCGAGGGAAACGGAGCGGTTTTTCTGAATAGTCTTAGATTCAAGGAAGACGCGGCTCTCAAGCTGAGCGTCTCGCTGGAAAAGAAAGATGTCCCGGCAACGATGGCCGTGCTTGGGAAAAAAGGAGAAGCGAGGGGAATAGACTATCGAGGTGTGCGGGTATTGGCGGATGTGCGCGCCGTGCCGGATTCGCCGTGGCGGATTGTCGCCAAGATGGACGAGTCCGAGGCGTTCGAGCCGATGGCGAGGATGCGGACGCTGACGGTTGCGATGGCGGTGTGTCTGATAGCCGCTGTCGGGGCGGCGCTGCTGTTGTCGTCGCGGAAACAGAAGATGAAAATTTTATGGGAACGCGCGACAGCGGCGGAAGCGCTGGCCGAAAGCGAGGCTAAATACAGGCTGCTGGCGGACAACACGCTGGATATGATTTGGAAGATGGACACGGAGCTAAAATTTACTTATGTGAATCCTGCGATTCAAGATATGTTCGGATTTGCGCGGGAGGAATTCACGGGCAGCGGGCTTGAGGATCATTGTTCTCCCGAAGAGTTATTGAAGATGAGAACGGCCATAGAGAAAGAACTTGCTCTCGGAGTCGAGAGCAAAGGCGTGATATTGGAGACGGAAGCGCTTCGCAAGGATGGAACCGTTGTTCCGGTGGAGGTGAGAGGGAGGTTTCTATTCGACGAGAGCGGAACTCCGATAGGTGTTCAAGGAACGACGCGGGACATCTCGGAACGGAAGAAGGCAGACCTAGCGTTGCGCAGGAGCGAATCGAGGATGAGAAGCGTGTTGCGCGCGGCTCCGGTTGGAATCGGCCTCGTGAAGGACAGGGTGATGATGGAAGTCAACGAAGCCATGTCCGGGATGACGGGGTATTCGCGGGAAGAACTGTCGGGGCAGGCGGCGAAAATGCTTTATCCCACGGACGAGGATTACGATTGCGTCGGGCGGGAAAAATACAGGCAGATAGCAGAAAAGGGACACGGGACGGTAGAGACCCGCTGGAAGAGGAAAGACGGGGAAATCATCCACATCATTCTGAGTTCGACGCTGATTGAGGGAGACGAATTCGAGGCGGGAACGATGACGTTCACCGCAATGGACATCTCGCACATGAAGGAATACGAGGAAAAGATATCGCATTTGAACCGGGTGCTGTTGGCAATTAGGGACGTGAATCAGCTAATAGTGCGGGAGAGGGACCCGGAAGCGCTGGCGAGGCGGACGTGCGAACTGATGGTCGGTAGCCGTGGATGCACGGGAGCGATAATTGTTTTATGCGGCGAGGACGGGAGGCCGGAGTTTTACGCGCAGGAAGGGGTCGGGGATGCGTTCGGGCCGCTTGAGGAGGAATTGAAGAGCGGGAAAATGCCGGCGTGTTGCGAGGCGGCGGCGGGCGGTTCCGGCGTCCATGTGGTCATGGACAGAGAGAGGGAGTGCGAGGGGTGTTCGCTGGCCGAGGGTTGCTCGCAGAGCGCGGCGATGAGCATAAGACTGGAGCACGGCGGGGTCAACTACGGATATGTATCGGTGTCGCTTGAGAATGTGGGAGGCGCGCCGGACGAAGATGAAGTGTCTTTGTTCGAAGAGATGGCTGGGGACGTGGCGTTCGCGCTGCACAATATAAAAACAGAAAAAGACATGAGGCGGACGGAGAGGGAACGCGACGAGATTCATCAGCAATTGCTGGCGTCGCAGAAGATGGAAGCGGTTGGAAGGCTTGCCGGCGGCATAGCGCACGATTTCAACAACATGCTGACGGTGATAAACAGCTACGCCGGAATGGTTCTGGAGGCGCTGCCCGGAGAATCGGAGCAAAGAGGCGATGTGGCGGAGATATTGACGGCGGGCAGGCGCGCGGCGGAACTGACGCGGCAGTTGCTGGCCTTCAGCCGGCGGCAGGTCATGAAAATGGAAATCGTCGATCTCAACAGGGTCGTCAAGGATATAGAGCCGATGCTGAAGAGGCTAATCGGAGAAGATATACTGCTGACGACGCACGTAGAACCGGAGCTTGGCAGAATAAAGGCGGATCCCGGACAGTTGGAGCAGGTGGTGATGAACCTCGCGGTGAACGCAAGAGACGCCATGCCTACGGGGGGCAGGCTGACCATCGAGACGTATAACGTGGAGCTTGACGAGGAATACGCGGCGCGGCACGCGGAGGTTTTGCCCGGCTCGTATGTCATGTTGTCGGTCACCGACACGGGATGCGGGATGAGCCGAGAGACGCTGGAGAGAGTTTTTGAGCCGTTTTTCACGACTAAGGAAGTGGGCAAGGGAACGGGGCTGGGGCTGTCGATGGTGTTCGGAATAGTGAAGCAGAGCGGCGGGCATGTGTGGGTTTACAGCGAGCAGGGGAAAGGGACGACGTTCAAAGTTTACTTCTTGCGGGATTTAAGCGGAGCGCCGGTCGCCGAGCCTGAAGAGGCTGAGCCTGAGGACGCGGGCGCGACGGGTGGAGCGACGATACTTGTGGTGGAAGACGAGGCGGGAGTGCTCTTTCTGGCGAAGCGCGCTCTTGAGTCCGCCGGATACGAGGCGATAACGGCTTCATCTTGCGAAAACGCCATAGAGATTTTCAAGACCGAGGGAGAAAGAATACACCTTTTGCTGACGGATGTGGTAATGCCGGACATGGGAGGAAGGGAGCTTGCAGGAATACTAACGAGGATGAATCCGGCGCTGAAAGTTCTTTATATGTCCGGGTACACCGAAAATTCTATAGTGCATAACGGAGAACTGGACGACGGGGTGAACTTCCTGTCGAAGCCGTTTCTGATATCCGAGCTTGTCAAAAAGACGCGCAAAGCCCTTGGCTCGTAAGGCAAGGCTCTTCGCCGGAGTTTTTGGAATCGGCGTGGCGTGGAGACTGGAAATCCACTTTAATATCCTCGAAGCGTCGACAGAAGCCGCGCAACTCGTCCGCTGAAACCTCCAGTCCGGATTCTATGATGTCCAGAATTTCTCTTTCCCAGCGGGCGGCGCCTAGGCTGACGCGGGCGAACCCGTAGCTGCCGGCCGAGCCGTTGATCTTGTGGACGATGTTTCTCAACGACAACAGAGACGCGGAGTCGCCGGGGTTCAATTCGAGAGATTCGAGTAGGGCTTCGATGGCGGTTGCCTTCTCGAAGAAAGACTCGATGTACAAAGCCCGGATTTCAGCGAATTCCGCCATGCTTTCTGGGGTAAGGGAGGAATCGGAGTAGTCCGATTTGACAAGCTCGCAGGCGCGGCGGACGATCTCGCGCGGCGGTCTCGGCTTGTGGAGGACGATGCCGACGCCCATGTCGACGAACAACTCGCGGAGGGTGTCGGTCTCTTTGAAGAACGCGGAAAGAAAGGCGATGGGCGGCATTTTGAGGCCGGGAACGGCGCGCGCGGCCCTGCACAACTCCACGCCCGTCATATCCGGGAGAATCCCGTCAATTATGACCGCGGAGAAGTCGCGCTCCTTGAGCAGAGAGAGGGCCTCGGCTCCGGTGAGAACGCCGACATAGTCCCATCCCGCCTCGTTGAAGCTGAGCCTCAGGGCGTCATGTATCGCGTTGTCGTCGTCTATGACCAGCACGCTTGGTCTTTCTTTTAGATTGCTCATTTGATTCTCCTTTCAACGTTTGACGCGGCGAGCCTTAGTCGCCGGAGGCGTCTGCATCCGAGTCGCATTGCGCGGCGGCTTTTTGTTCGGCGTCGCATATTTTACGCACTTGCCCTGCGAGGGATAGCGGATCGAAAGGTTTGTCGATGATTCCTTTCGCGCCGTGCGCGGCGTATTCGGCTTTTTCCTTGTCCCTGACGCGGGCGGTCATGAATATTACAGGTATGTCCCGTGTTTCAGGGTTTTCCTTGAGTTTTTTGAGGACTGTGATGCCGTCCATTTCGGGCATCATCATGTCCAGCAGGATCACGTCCGGGCGGATGGCGGCCGCCGCGGAAAGGCCTTCTTTTCCGTTCTCGACGAGGGTCACGTCGAAGTTGCCGATGCGCCGCAGGCTGATGTCGGCCACCGTCCTGATGTCCTTCTCGTCGTCGATAAGCAGAACTTTTTTAACTCGCATGTCTGTTTGAGACCGTCCTTTCGACCGAAGCGTCGTCCAGCAGAGCGGCGATCATGCCGGCCAGCCGGTCGCTGAACTCTTCTTCGGAAATTTTCGATTTGGTGAAGAACTGAACGCTCTCGCCGCCGAGCGCGGCCTTGTCGTCCTCGGTGAGGTCGAGAGCGGTGTAAACCACGACCGGGATGGAGGCCAGTTCCGGGTTGGCGCGGAGAGACTCGGCGACGTAGAAACCGTCGCCGGAATTCATGAGAACATCGAAAACAATGAGGTCGGGCTTCATGGAATCGAGCATGGCGACGGCCTGCCGGCCACTGGGAGCGGCGGCCACCTTGACGCCTCTGGATTCTAGGATTCTTTTCATCATCATGGTCAATTGTGGGTCGTCGTCGATAAGCATTACGCTGGGAGGCCGGGGTCTTTTGACGGCGTTGCCGACTGTGGAGACGAGCCTCCGGATGTCCAGAGGCTTCGTCAACCAGTCGTACACTTTCGGGACGTTGACAGCGTACTGATCAGGCCCGGCGCCGCTGACGACGATTACCGGGGTTTCGCGCGCCTCGTCCCTCGATTCGACGCTGCTGATGACGTCGAAGCCCGAACCGTCCGGGAGTCCGATATCGACTATGACCGCGTCGTAAAGGTTGTCCCGCGTCAGTCCGGCCGCAGACGCGACATTTGACGCGGAGTCGACATCGTACCCCTTATTTTCGAGCGCCCTGCGCAACAGGTTTCTCACTCCGGCGTCGTCGTCCACGACTAGGACGCGCCGCGAGTCCTTTTTCCGGAAAACGTTTTCAGCGTCTATGCTCACGGGCGGTTTCACCTCCGGGCGTTCGCTCTTCGCGGCGGAAACCGTGAAGAAGAAAGTGGTTCCTTCGCCTACTTTGGACTCGAAGCAAATCTCCCCGCCGTGGCCTTCGACGATGGCTTTGCATATCGCCAGCCCCAGCCCGGTGCCGCTCTTATTTCTGGTCACCGACGAGTCGGCCTGCTGGAATTTGTCGAATATCCTTTCCCTGAAGGAATCGCTTATGCCCTCTCCTTGGTCTCGAACAGAAACGACCACATTGCCGTTTTCCCTAGAGGCGTCAATAAACACGCGCGAGCCTCCGGGAGAGAACTTGATGGCGTTCGACAACAGGTTGTCCAGAACCTGAACCATGCGGTCCGGGTCGGCCATGATTTTGAAATCGGCGCTGGCCGCCGATATCTCTATCTCTTTGGCGTCGGCCATAGCGCTCATTTCCTGAACGCTTCTTTCGATGATCTCCGCAAGCTCGCAAGCCCGGATGTCCATGTGGATTTTGCCCGACTCGATTTTCTGCAGGTCGAGAATGTCGTTGATGAGGAGCGCCAGACGTTCGGCGTTTCGGGCGGCGATGCCGACAAGCTCGTCGGCCTCTACGGGAAGCTTGCCCATGATTCCCCCCGAAAGCAGTCCGAGGGAGCCGCGCAAAGACGTCAGCGGAGTGCGCAGCTCGTGCGAGACGGTGGATATGAACTCGTTGTGCATCTTCTGTATTCTTTTGCGCTCGCTTATGTCGCGGGACACGGAAGCCACGCCGACCACATCCCCGAAGGTGTCTTTGATTGGAGAAACGGCGACTGTGACGTCCAGAACGGTTCCGTCTTTTCTTCTGCGCTCGGTCTCTTCAAAAAACACTGTTTCGCCTGCGCCGACTTTTTTGAGAATGTCGTCGTAGTCGTTGAAGGTATTTCGGGTGGCGATAAAGGATATGTGTTTTCCTGAGGCCTCGTCTTCGGAGTATCCGTAGATATTCGCCGCGCCGGCGTTCCAGCTTCTGACTATTCCATCCATGCCGACGCCGACAATAGCGTCTGCGGAATTCTCGACAATCGAGGCTAGCAGAGAGCGCTCCTCGTCCGCTGATATTTGGCGCGTCATGTCTTCGGCCGTCATCACGATGCCGGACACTCCTCCGGCGATGTCTCCCACGGGGAGGGCCTTGACTTTGAAAAACGTGGGCAGGCCGTTGATGTTTTTTTTCGTCACGCGCTCATGCGGCAGACCGTCTGACGCCGCGCTCACGGCGGGGCAGTCCGCGCAGGCGTCTTTGTTCACATCGCAGTTGAACACTTCATGGCAGTATCTTCCGCCGAAAGACCCCGCGCCCGGAAACCAGCTTTTCATCTTGCCGTTCACGGCGGCGACTTCCATGTTCATGTTCAGCAACGCGACGCCTATGTCAACGCTTTCTATCAAGGCTCTGTATTTAGCCTCTGACTCGCGTATGGCTCTCTCTCCGAGCTTGCTTTCCGTGACGTCGAGGATGACGCCGATTATGCCGCCGGGGGTCCCGTCCTCGGTCTTGAAGACCGCTTTATGGAAGACCACGTCGCTTACGCTGCCGCCGCTTCTGGCGACCTGCGATTCGTATACTTGCGTCTCTCCCGTTTTCAACAGCCTCCGGTCGGCTTCGTCGTAAACTCTAGCGTTTTCAGCGGGCGATATGTCATACACGGTTTTTCCGAGTATATCCTTCTTTGCCATCCCCAGATATTCCTCGAAAGCTTTGTTGCATTTAATATACGCGCCGTTCGAATCCTTGCTGAACACGGGAGCGGGGATTGTTTCGAGCAGTGTTTCGACGAACCTGTGATGTTCGCGTTCGCGCGCCTGATCCTGTTTTCTCGATGAGATGTCGCGGAGAATGCCGACCGCGCCCAATCCGTCGTTTGTTTTCAAGGCGGATAGAGAGAGTTCGATTGGGAATTCTGAGTCGTCCGAACGGACTCCGACGAGTTCGAGCGTTTTGCCGACCGCCGCGCCTTCGCCGCCGCCTGCGAACTTCTTGAAGCCCGCTTTGAACGCCTCGTAGTATCTTTCGGGAGCGATCGCGCGATGCAAATCCTTGCCGAGGATTTCTTCGGCTTTCATCCCGAAAATCGATTCCGCCGCCGGGTTCCAGAAAGAAACGGCGCCGCGCTCGTCTATCATGATGATGGCGTCTTTTGCGGCGTCGGTAATTGCGCGCAGTCTGGCTTCGGAGAAGCGAAGCGAAGTTTCCACAGCCGCCTGAGCGCGGGCTTCTTCTTCGAGGCGCTCGTTTGCGGCTGAAAGCTCCCGCGTTCTTTCCCGCACGGTGTTTTCAAACCCAACGGCGATCAATTCCATTTCGTGGAAAGCGGAGTCGCGCTCCTCTATGCGCCGCATCAAAAGACGGGAGGAGACGAGGATTCCGAGGACTCCGACCAACCAGAGGAGGGTATGAAGCGACGCGGGCGACGCGGTAAAAGGTTTCGGCGGGCCGGTTCGCTCGACGACGGGGGCCGCCACGCTAAGCGCGCCGAAGACCTTTCCGACTTTGTATCCGTCCTCTGATTTGTGGCATTTCATGCACTTCTCTTCCGTAAACATAGGTCTGATCAGTCTGACGTGAGGCTTGCCTTCTATTCTTTCAACTGAAAAGCGCTCAACCGGGTCGGTGTCGAAACGGGCGAGCGCCTCCAATTCCCAAGCATCAGGCACATTCTCCGGATGATGCGGTTTCAAGCTTGTGATCTTTGCCCGCGTCCCGAACCTCTCTTGGCTCAGGTTGAACACTTGACGAGTCATGTACGCCGGATTCACAAGGGTCAGCTTTTTGCCGGAAGGAGTCTCAATATCTCTTTCTGGGATATGAGCAAGGTTTGGGTTCGGCGGCGTAACCTTAGAGACGGGCGCGTAAACGCCTCCCTGCTTGTTGACCCACAGCCTGTACGCGATGTCTTTGTTTAATGATTCTTCGGCCCTTGCCAATGCGGTCTGAAAACGCTCTTTGTTTTTCTGCCGCATGAGCGTCGAGAAAGACCCAGCCACCAAGACTGTCCACAGCATGATGGCGCACGCGGAGTAGAACCACATCCTTGCCGGTTTCAGCCGCGCCTTTTGTTTATTTATGTGTTGTGAGATGTTTTCGCTCATTTATTCCGCTTCCTTTTGAATAGTCCGGGATTGCCGGGAAATGAAAATCGGATTCGAGATAAGTCTCATGCCGCGAGAACCTTCAGCTTCAATGCGGAAATACTCCGCGTTCTCGCCCGGAACGGGTTCCGCTTCGTAAGCTATCCGCAACGGGGCAGCCCCGTTGAACACCTTTGCGACCTCTCCGTTCCTGATGATGGAGGCCGAGACTTGCGCGCCGCGCGCCGGAACGGAATCGATAACTGCGGATACGAGAACGCGTTCGTCCGATATGAGAGTTTCGCCGGAGACGGCGGTCTCTTTCCCCGCGCCGGAGGCGAAGAATTCGGGCATCCGCAGAGAGCCGCCTGCCGCGGTGGTTGTCACGTACATGCGCCCCGCGTTCATCGCCGCAATTACTGAGTCGCTTGTGAAGTTCTCGGCGAGGACTACCGTCAGAACGGAATCGAGCCGCTTGCGGGCTTCGTTGCCGTAGAAGTCTGCCTCGCCGAGCGCCCAGAAAGGTTTCTCCCTGCCGCCGGCGGAGCAATCGGCGAGCGCGGCGTCCCACAGCCCGCCGGGCCGCGCCGTTTTTTCATATCCTTCATACAGAGCGGCGAACGCCGTGAAACCGGATGTTTCCAACAACATTTCCTGATGCGGCTCGGCGTATGCGACGGCGGTGAAATTCATGTTTGCGGCGGCTTTTGATAACAGCGCTCCGGCGCGCGTGTCTTTCGAGCTGACGCGGCGTTCCCATTGCGCTTCAGGATGCGCCCACGCGACGATTCCTCCCGCGCTTTCCACGTGGTTGATTATCGACTGGCGCTGCCCGGCTGCCGCTTCTTCCGGGTTTTTGCCGCGATTCTGTAGCGTGAAAGGGTAGGAGGCGGCGAACAGAAGAACGGCAGCG
>JAKQBV010000268.1 GCA_029573925.1 bacterium | reverse complement strand
GCGTCCTCTGTCTTCTGATTATCAGCATCTTCGCGCCCTTCCCATGTTGTGTTTCAGATGCGATAATTATGCCATATTAGTCGCTTATTGTCAACCATTTTTTAAAAGAATCTGAAATCATGAGAAAAACAACAGCGTCTGAAAAGGGTTCTTTCCCCAACCCGCTTTTCCTAAACTTTTCACATTATATTATTTGACGAAAAGCGGGGGCTGGCAGCCCTCAGATTCACGCTGACTGTCCTTTTTTTCGCTTATAGGATTCAGGCGCGGAAACCGCGCCCCTACATAACATATATACTGATGACACTCACAAAATCGCTTGTGCGCTAGAAGGAATATGGGATATTCAGCGTGGCTTTTCCGCTATGGACATGCCAGTTTTCTTATAAAAATCTCTTCTGTAGAAATATTTAGAAACTATCTAACCGAAGGCTCGAAAATGTTGGGAGATATCAGCGCCGGCTCTCCGCCAAGCAGGCGACCTTCGATGCGGGTCGTCGCAGTTCCGCTCTGACTCATCACCCTCATTCCGCCTCGTCTGAATCCGAGAGAATCTTCCAGCGGCGACATCGCGTCCGCCCCAATTTTTATCTGCGGCATCTTTGCCGCGCTCTTGTCTTTCATGGAAATAAATACGCTGTTGGGATATGCTTTGGTCAGCATCTCCATGTATTTGAACTGGTTGTCGGGCTGATTTAGATAGCCGTAGGAGCGGTAAATCTGAAATATCAGTTTATCGTTGTCTTCCGCTTTCGGAGAATGCTCGATTGCGCGGCGGTTCCATTCGATAGCGTGGTTGTGCCAGCCTTTTTTGAAATATGCGTCCGCCAGACGGATCATGGAGGCTCGGTTGGTTGGCGATTTCTTGAGTTCGGCGAGCCGGCGGTTGATTTCGTCGTCGTAGTCGGTGACCGCAGCGGGGGTTGCGAGCCATTCTTGTTTCATAATATTCGGCACAGGCTCCTGAGCGGCGGGAGCAAACCGCGCGAAAGAGGGCGCGGAAACAGATTGCCGCGCGGCGGGCGCTGAATAAGAAGTCGCGGAAGACAGCATCTGAAAAGCCGCAATATCGCCTATCTGAGGAGACATTCCGGGGTTGAGCCGCATGACAACCGCGGTTGAACTGCCGGAGCCGGACTGCTCGACATGAGCTAGGCCCACCCGTATGCCGCCCCTCTGGATGACAAGCACATCTCCGGCTTCAAACCCGGCTTCGCTCCCGGCGTCAACGTAAAGAGAGCCGTCCGAGCTGACGGATGTCACCGTGCCGTACGATATGCCTTGCGCTCCAGCAACTGTCCCGGTGACGGCAATCGCAACCGCCACAGCGACCGCATAAAAAACCCTCGCGCCTATTTTCATCGCTCGCCGCCTATGTCCATATAATGTTTGAAACAACATAAATATCACAAAAAATGCAACTAATTCATGTGAATTCTATCCGAATAGAAATAGGAAGTAAAGGTGGGCGGCGGATTTTTCAAAACGCAAAGGAGTCAAGTCGAATCAGGTCAAAAGCCCTGCCGGTCGACCGCCATCTCGCTTACAAGAAACTTCTCCTTGTCGCTGAACCCGCCCCTCGATATGAGTCTGTCCACAATGTCCGCCTCGTCCGGCAACCCCTTGAGGATGGACCTGAGAGAAATCAGGGGTTCCATAGGGAGATTGTCCACGTGGAAGCAGAATTCAAGATTGCAGTCTTTGTGGAAAGAGCCGACGTGAGCGGCCAGAAACGGCAGGGCCTCGACGAGAAGCGAGAACCGGTCCTCCGGTTTGTTCACTCTCATGAGAGTGCGGGCGATGATGACCATGCGGCGGGTGGCAGGCAGGCCCCCGGCCCATTTCTTCGATGTGTCCGACGCCGCGCGCAAGAGACCCAGCAGGTACTGCGACGCGTCCGTCCGGATGCTAGTTTCGATTTCTTCGAGCAATTTGTCCAAGAGTTGAGAGTCGAAAGGGATGAAGCTCGTGACGGCGGCGAAAGTCTGTTCGTCAGCGCTTTGAGCGGTTGTTTCGATTATCGCCCCTGCGGCAGATGCGCGGAGGATTTCGAGCGTAAGAGGCCTAGCCGACCGACGCGGTTCCTTCGACGTGTAGAGGTCGGACGCGATTCCGGGGAACCTTTCTACAACTGATTCCATGTCTCCCGAAAGCTTGAGCAGAAGCTCAAGGCTCTCCGGCAGAGCCTTTGCCTCCGCAGTGTGCGGGAAGGAGCGCATCGCGGCCACGGCGGCCATGATAGTGGCCAAATCGCCGCGACGGGTCATGGTGCGGAGTATCTTCGGAAGGAAAGTCCGACCTGTGAGGCCGATGGCTCCTATGTAGTCGGCGACCGCCGGGCCGACGGAGTTGCCGTGCCTGTTGTATTGAGCCATTACGTCGTTTTCAAGTTCGTTGAGCCATAGCCTTCCGGCGGCTCGTATCGAGGCGCGCGCCTCTTCGGCGGGAGCTCCCACAATCTGCTCGCGGATCCGTTCCACAACTAGCGGGTCTCCCGCGCGCCGCATATATCCGCCCGCCCACGCCGCCAGAACCTTGTCGTCTGAGCGTATCGCTTCGTCGAGATAGTCGTCCGTAAGCTCGCCGCTTTCTTCGAGCCTCCAGAACTCTATTCTTTTGCGGACGTGCGGCCACGCGTCCTGCCACCTTTCCTCGTCCAGCATCTCGCACTCCGCCGGGCGGTTCGAGAAAAAAGAGCGTTCCAGCAACAACTGAGCCCTTTGGCTCGGATACGGCGACTGTTCGTTGTATATGAAGATTCTCGCCCTGCCGTCTCGCACCGCGATCTTTGTCCACCGGATGAATTTCAGGCGTCTGAAAGTGTGCAAAGCCCTGTTGTAGTATCTGAAAATCTCCGCAATCTGGTCCGTGGAATGCTCATCCCTCTGCAAAAGCCCCCTGAAGGTATTCTGATACATTATTTTTATCTGAAGCTCGCGGAGGTCGAGCCATAGGAATTCCGCGTTTGAGGAGGTCTCAATCAAACCCGCGTGCCAGTTCAGCCGCGCGTCGCCGAGCCTCGCGCCCGACTTTATTCCCGTCACGTAGTTCTCCGGCTCCGTCATAATCGAAACGAGAGAGGGCAAATCCTTCAGCGCGTCCATTTCCACCGGCGTGAAAGGCTCCACGTCGCTGAACTGGCCGTCTTCGCTGAACATATCCCTGCATGATTCGGGAGCGTTCCTATAAACCAGTTTTCTTGACTCGGCCCAAGGGATGCCGCACGATAGCGCGTCTTGCAATATCATTTTTCATATCTCCAGATTTCGATTAAAAGCCCGCCAGCGTCCTTCCTTCAAACGTCCGGCGGCGCTGCGGCGGCGCCGCCGCTATCCTTCGACTCTTCCGCTTCTTCCCGCCGCGCCGCTTCCCTGTCTTCATACCACATGCGCACGAATTGGGACAGGTGGTCCATTTTTTCCGACGCGGAGACGAGTTTCATCCCGGCGGCGTCAAGAGCTTCGAGAGTCTCGCGGAGTTCCCGACGGTTCTTGCCGACGCAGCAAATTTCTCCGACGATCACCGTTCCGG
>JAKQBV010000255.1 GCA_029573925.1 bacterium | reverse complement strand
TTCAACCGCCGTTTCAAATCAGGGAAGATGATCTCTCGATTTGTCTACGTCGCCGCCAGAACTTCTCCCTGTCCCGATTATCTTCTCGCACTATCTGAAAATTAGGGGGAATCAGGAAATTTTTTTTATAGCCGCCTTTTTCGGATAACCGGAGACGCTCGCTATGTTCCATGTTTGCTCTCCATTATCTATAATATTCAGCGGGCGCGGCGTTGCCGCCGAGAATTGGAGAGCCGGGATGATCGAAACTCTGAAGGCAGGTTCGCTTTCTATTGAATGCAATGTCGCAAAGGGAGAATATTCCCTGAGAGACGAATCGCGGGGAGAGTATGTTTTCGAGCGCGCCACTTGCGCAGCGGCTTTCGGGAGCGGTTCCGGCGCTCTCCGCTCATCCGACTCCGTATCCCGCGTCGTTGACCGTTCGGACGGCTTGCTTTCCGTCGTTTACCGTTTTTCAGACCGAAGAATCGAGCTGGCGATAGAATTCGAGCCTCTGGAAGGCGTTTCAGGTTTCGCCGTGCGCGTGTCTCTGCGCAATTGCGGCGATTCCGACATAATAGGCGCGGATTTGTATCCTTTCGATCTTGACCGGGGCAGGGGAGGCTCCCTGTTCGGCTCGGCTCAGGCGCGGCCTGACTTCAGATTCCTGCGCAACGGGTTTCTCACATGGAGCGGCAGCGACGTCAGGAAGTGGGACGAGAAGCTGCCCCCAGCGATTCACGAGCTTATACACGACGGCTGCGCGAACCCTGAAGTGAAGGTTCCCAGCGCGCGCGGCCATTTCATCAGCGAATGGCACGGTTTGGCTGCCGACATCGTTTCAGGCCGCTCGCTCGCCGCCGGATTTATCACAGTCAGCGACAAACTCTCTCAGGTGGAGTTCAAATCGCGCAACGGACAGTTCCATTTCATGCGCGCGGTCTCAAGAGGCGAGAAGGCTCCGGCTCGCGCCGGCGGCGAACTTCGCTCTGAAAAGCTGGCGATTATTCCCGCGCGGGCGGCCGAAGGCGCAAGATGCGATTCGGGAGCCGCCACAGCCGCCGCCAACGCTTCTCTGCGTTCATACGCCTCGCTCGCCGCAAAGGCGGCTCCGCCTCCCGTATCTTCCAAGTTCCCGTCTCCCCCCGTCGGGTGGTGCTCTTGGTATTTTTATTACCATCGCATGACCGAGCGGGTGATTTTGGAGAACCTAGAAGCCGCTGTCTCCCTTCGCGACAGGTTGCCTATTGACATCTTTCAAATTGACGACGGCTACGAGCCGGCTCCCGGCGACTGGTTCGACTCCAACAAGAAATTCCCGCATGGGCTGGCATGGCTCAACGGCAGAATCAAAGAGGCCGGTTTCCGTCCCGGCCTTTGGCTGGCTCCTTTTTTCGCCACAAACAGGAGCTTGCTGTTCCGCAATCACAGGGACTGGTTCGTCCGGGAGTCCGCAAACAAGGTCAGGCGGGTTTCGATATGGCCCAACACGGACACATTCGGATGGATGCTCCCTCTCGACACGACCCATCCGGATGTTCTCAAGTGGCTCGGCGTTCTCTTCTCAACTATTGTGAACGAGTGGGGATATGATTATCTCAAACTGGACTTCCTGCATAACGGGGCGACCAACGGGCTTCGATACGACCCGGAGGCGACGAGAGCGCAGGCTTTCAGGCGCGGACTTCAGGCGATAAGGGACGCCGCCGGGTCGGAAACCTACATCCTCGGTTGCGGCATTCCTATCGCTCTAGGTTTGGGCATTGTGAACGCCATGAGGGTTTCCGGCGACACAGGCCCCGAATGGCACAACAAGTTCCTTGCGGATTTCGTCGGACATCCGGCTCCTCCCAGCGCGTTCGATGTCGCCTCGTCGAATTTCTCCCGGCATTTCCTCGGCGGAACATGGGGCTGGAACGATCCCGACTGCCTCATGTGCAGGTTCGAGGACACCAAACTAACGCGCGACGAGGTGTACACCCACGCGGCGATAGTGGCTTTTTGCGGCGGCCCGCTGTTCATCAGCGACAATCTTTCAAAGCTCAACTCCGAATCCATTAGGCTGGCCTCCATGTTGATACCGCCGATGCCTAAACCCGCTGTCCCTGTGGACCTGTTCGACTCGCCCGCAAACACGACTCCGACCACTTTGGTTTATAAATTCGATCGGGAGTTCGACCCTGCCGTCGTAGCGGGCGTTTTCAACTGGTCGGACGCCCCGGCTGACGTTTCCGTGTCATTCGAGCGGCTCGGCCTTTCCGCGTTTGATGAGCATCACGTTTTTGAATTGTGGGAGCAGAAGTATTACGGAACAGCGAAAGGGGAGATTGCGCTCTCGAAAGTTCCCGCGCACGGCTCAAGGATACTCGCCGCGCGCCCGGCGCGCCCGGAACCTTGCCTCGTCGCCGCCACTCACCACTTCACTCAGGGCGGCGCAGACCTCGTTTCACAGAAGTTCGACCCTGCATCGGGCGTTCTGGAAATGGAACTCAGCGCGCCTGCGGCCCGGGAAGGGCGCGTTTTTATTTCCTGCCCCGCCCCCTTCGTTCCCGACTCATGCCTCATCAACGGCGAGAAGCGCGAACTGACCCGCGTTTCCGACGGCGTTTTCTCAGTTGATATGCAATATCGCGGTTCTGCGCGGCTGGAGTTGAAAGTCAGAAAACAGATATAAGAGCGACTCAATTAAACACTTCTAATTACATGTGGGTGTGAACAGCTAAAGAAGTTTTTAATAGCGCGGCGTGAATTGCCGCCGTTTCTCCGTCATCACTTTCTGGAAATCATTGCTCTGCTGACGATTTCTCTCATGGTGGCGGAGTGGCCGCTTTCGCCCTTGAGTTTTTCGGCCATGATATTGGTTACGATGTCGTCTGTGGCGCGAATTCGGTTTATCAGGACGCGCAACAGGGATTCGAGCATTTTATTCGCCAGAGCGTCGCCGGCGCTTATGAGCATCTTGAAGTCTCGTCCGTACAATTCCAGCACTGTCGAGTTGACGAGCGCGACGCCGCTCGCTGTTCGCGGGCTGCCGTCCACAAGAGCCACCTCGCCGAAGAAGTCCCCATGTCTCAGAGAGGTTATGTCCCACACGGTTTCAGTGTCGAGTTTCTTGACGATTTTGATTTCGCCCTGA
>JAKQBV010000267.1 GCA_029573925.1 bacterium | reverse complement strand
AGGCGGGTCGAGTATTCCGGGCTGGACATAACAGTAAGCGCGACCGGAAAGGGAGGCGTGGAGGTCGACCGTGTCGAGAGACATGTCGACAGAATGCCGGGGGACGGTATAATAGAAATCGAACCGGTGGAACTGGCGTTGAGAGGCGAAGGCGGCTGGCGGATAGAATGCGCGGTGAGCCGCGCGGGCAAAGCGTTGTCGCGCAACAGCTACGATTTGACGATTGTCGACCGGGAGGCCACGAAGAAGCTGTTCATGGCGGGCGACTGGTTAATGCACAATATCATCTGGAAATGAGGCGCGAAAGATGAAAGGTCTTATATTGAGCGGCGGCAGGGGAACTAGGCTCAGGCCTTTGACTTACACGAGGGCGAAGCAGCTTATTCCCGTCGCGAACAAACCGATTCTCTTCTACGGAATCGAGGCGATAGTCAAAGCCGGTATAAACGAGATAGGCATCATCGTCGGAGACACGAAGGAAGAGGTCAAAGCGGCGGCGGGGGACGGCTCCCGTTTCGGCTGCAAAATCACTTACATCGAACAGGACGAGCCTCTGGGGCTGGCGCACGCGGTGATGGTCGCCGAGCCTTTCCTCAAGGACGACCGCTTTGTCATGTATCTGGGCGACAATATAATCAGGGACGGCATAAACGAATTGGTCGCGCAGTTCATCGAGAACAAGCCGAATTCGCAGATACTTCTCGCCCGCGTTTCAAACCCGTCGCAGTTCGGCGTTGCGGAGCTGAACGGCAACCTCATAGTCAGGCTCGAGGAAAAACCAAAGAAACCGCGCTCGGACCTAGCTCTGGTGGGCGTTTACATGTTCGATGCCAACGTGTTCAAGGCCGTCCATTCGATTAAACCATCATGGCGCGGCGAGCTTGAAATAACGGACGCGATATCGTGGCTCATAGAAAAGGGTTACGCGGTGGAGCCGTACATAATCAAAGGCTGGTGGAAAGACACAGGCAAGCTGGAAGACCTGCTGGAGGCCAACCGCATCATTCTGGACATGATAGACTGCGAATGCAAGGTGAAGCTGGAAGGCGGCTCGAGGCTTGAGGGGAAAGTGGCGGTGGAAGATGGCGCGGTCATTGAGAACAGCGTGGTGAGAGGCCCGGCGGTGATCGGGGCCGGAGCGAAAGTGTCGAACTCGTACATCGGGCCGTTTACGTCCGTCGGCCCGGGCGCGAAGGTCGTAAACAGCGAGATCGAGCACAGCATCATGCTTGACGACAGCGAGGTGTCCGACATCGCGGGAAGAATCACCGACAGTCTTATCGGGCGCGCGGCGAAAGTGACCCGCTCGGCGGGAACGCCCCGCGCTCTGAGTTTTATGTTGGGAGACCAGAGCGAAGCCACTCTGCTCTAGTCCGAACGTTTGAAACCAAAGAAAAGGGAGACGCCCATGCCGGGAAAAGCCACCCTGAATGAAATTGCCGAACAGTTTGATGTCTGGAAAGGGCTTGTCGACGACATCGACCTGCTGATAAAGGATGTGGAACTGAATTTTCAGGCGAAAGAATACGACGACGTGGTGTTCGTCGGGGCCGGTTCGTCATGGCACGCCGCCACCGCCGCCGCGTCGTCTTTCCGGTCGGTGACCGGCGAGATGGCGTTTTCGCTGCCTTCTTCGGAATTGTGCTACTTTCACAGGAACAACCTGAAAAAGGAAAGAAAATACATATTCGTGTTCATGTCGCGATCCGGCCGGACGCCTGAGACCGAGCAGGCGCTTGACGTAGCGCGCAAGAATTACCGCGCGTCCACCGTGGCGATAAGCTGCGATCCCGCAAGCCCGTTATGCGCCGAATGCGACATGGTTTTTTTGGTGAAGAACTGCGTCGAGGAAAGCGTGACGATGACCAAGTCGTTCACGTCGATGCTTATGGTGACGCACATGTTCGCGGCGGCTCTCGGAGAGAGGTACGCTTCGGTGAATCATCTTGAACAGTTGCCGGAAGAGGGCAGAGCGGCGTTCGAGATGCAACGGAGAGTGGCGGACAGGCTGCTGGATGAATGTCCTGTGGAGAGGACGACCGTGCTTGGCGGAGGGCCGTTCCTCGGAGTGGCCAGAGAGTGCGCGCTGAAGCTTGAGGAGATGGCGCTTGCGAGGACGGAAGCGATGCCGCCGATGGAATTTCTGCACGGCCCTCGCGCCGCGGCGGACGCGTCAAGCCTCATCGCTCTCATGATGTCGGACTCGGGCCGGGACGCGGAACTGAAAATCCTCAAAGCGGCAAAACGGCTGGGCGCGAAGACTCTGGTTATGTCTGACAGAAAAGAAAAGGATTTCGAAGACGCGGCGGACTATGCGATATTGACAGGGCGCGGAATGTCCGAACTTTACAGAGGCATGCTCTACGCTCCGTTCATGCAGTATCTGGGAGCCAAGGCGGCTCTCGCAAAAGGGCTTGACCCGGACACACCCCCGAATATTTCGCGCGTGACTTCTCTATAGTTATTCGCCGCTGGTGAATTATTTCACTTGACATGTTTCAAGCTCGTTTGATATGATGATTCCGCTTTCGATAATGATTTAACCCGAATCCGTCGATAGGATTCGGGAGCGATTGTTCAGAGCGGATGAAATGCGAGGCGCAAGACGCGTTTTTGCAGTGAATAGAACATACGGTTCATGAACAAAAAAACGCGGCGGCAACGAAGCAGTTCGCTGCTATGAAAATCGCCCCGGTTCGTCGGCTCTATCGACGAACCCGGGTTTAAGATATCTGCCAAGCAAGCAACCATTAAACTCAAAAGGGGTGTGGAAGATGGCTGTCACATGCGCTGAAATCTTTGCAAGGATGCCGGAGCAGTTCGACGCTGAAGTGGCGGGCGACTGGGACGCCAAAGTGGCGTACAAGATTGAGGGAGACGGCGGCGGGAACTGGTCGATGACAGTATCGAACGGCTCTTGCTCTGTCGCGCAGGGCGAAGTGGACGACGCAACCGCGACGATAATCACCGACTGCGAAACATGGGTGGGCATAGCGGAAGGCTCTGTGGAGCCGACTACGGCGTTCATGACGGGCAAAATCAGGATCGAAGGCAATATGGCCGATGTGATGAAGGCTCAGAAGGTCATCAAAAGAGCGGACGCTTGACGCGCGACGCGCCGCGCGGCTGGAAAGGTCAGCCGCAGATTAGCCGTCCGGCGTTATTTTGACACAAGGCGTTTTTGATGAGCTGAAAATTATCTTGTACAATCGTCTTTCGCGGATATATAATTAACTATATTCAGTTCCGGGTGGGTGGCATGGGACGCAAAACCCTTTTGACGGTCGACGACGATCCGGTGGTGCTCGCGGCGATAAGCGAAGTGTTTTCGGGCGACTACAATGTGCTTACCGCAAGAGACGGCCATGAGGCCATCGAGATTGCGAACCAGCACAGGATCGACATCATCCTTCTTGACATTATGATGCCGGGTTTCGACGGCTTCTCCACTCTTATGCTTTTGAAAGAAAGTCCCAACACCAGAGATATCCCGGTTATAATGCTGACCGCCGTAGGAAAGAAGGAAAAAGTGATAACGGCTTTCCGTGACGGCGCGTCCGGCTATCTTTTAAAACCCTTCAAAGAAGAAACGCTCCGGAACAAACTCGAATCGGTGCTCAAACAGCACGACGAGGAACTCGCGGAGCGTCAAAACGAAACGCCTCCTCAGAACGACTAATCCGGAACTTTCACTCCAAATCATTCATTAGAATTCTGTTTAATAAGGGTTGATTCCTGTCCGTCCACAGTTAGGCAATTTATTAATGCTCTTATGACTATATATAATTCTACGCACATTGACGGACATTAACAGGTTTGATCATTAAACACCTGAGGTTTTTCATTTTGTGGAAAAGTCAGAAACTAAAAAAGCCCCTAAACAGACGCTGTTGTTTTTCTCATGATTTCAGATTCTTTTAAAAAATGGTTGACAATAAGCGACTAATATGGCATAATTATCGCATCTGAAACACAACATGGGAAGGGCGCGAAGATGCTGATAATCAGAAGACAGAGGACGC